>JBJKPJ010000315.1:0-7509 GCA_046706605.1 Bathyarchaeia archaeon
GCTCAGTCCTCATCAAAGACGGAGACACCATCCTGACCCACTGCAATGCAGGTGAACTATGCGCAGTTGAGTACGGAACAGCACTGGGAGTTATTCGAGCAGCTTGGGAGCAGGGCAAAAAAATCAAAGTCATAGCCGACGAAACCCGACCACTGCTACAGGGTGCAAGGCTAACAACTTTCGAGCTGAAACGCGATGGAATTCCTGTCACCCTTATTACTGACAATATGGCAGGCTACGTCATGAGCAGGGGTTTAGTGGATAAGGTAATTGTTGGCGCAGACCGTATCGTGCAAGATGCGGTGTTCAACAAGATAGGCACCTATAGCGTGGCAGTCCTGGCGCACGAAAACAGCATCCCCTTCTATGTGGCAGCACCCAAATCCACTTTTGACTTAGCCCACAAAGCCGCCGACATCACCATCGAGGAACGTAAACCTGAAGAAGTCACCAAAATCGGTTGCCAACAAATCGCCCCCGACGGCATATCAGTCATGAACCCCGCATTTGACCCAACACCTCTCAAATACGTCTCCGCAATAATCACTGAAGAACGCGTCATTTACAGCAGCGATTTTGAGAAATTCAAAAAAGGAAAACTCTAGAGGCGGAACCGTGATGAGCGAAAACAAAAAGGCACCCACAGAAGAATTCAAAACCAGCGGCATCCTAACCGACAAAGGCGTCAAGGTCACCGAGCAAAGCAGCATTGACGCCCTAACCAGCCGCGGTTACGGCACAGTTGAAAACAAAATTTTGACGTTAACCTTCTATGAGGCACTGTTTCTTGCTGACAGGGGACTACTGGATATTAAAGGCACCCAAAATGCCGTGGTGGATTTCCAAAGCCTTCTGCACCGTTACGAGGAGCAAAACCCCAATGCATGGCTAAACTACCTTGTTTACCGGGACTTGCGCAGCCGCGGCTACGTAGTGCGGGAAGGGTTCGGCGGCGGCATTGACTTTCGCATTTATGAGCGGGGTACCTACGGCAAAGACACGGCGCCATATCTTGTTTTAAGCACACAGGAAGGCAAACCGCTGCCCCTAAAAGACCTCACGGAGGCGTTGCAGCACTGTCAGAGCCAGAAAAAGGAGTTGACGCTGGCAGTTGTGAACCGACGCGGCGAAATCGTTTACTACTCTGTTTCCAAGTTAACATTTGGCAAACTGGAGTAACCCACATTGGAAAAGCCTAAAAATTATGCGTGGGACGCTAAAGACTACGCTAAAAACAGCCAGAACCAGTTTCAATGGGCAAAAGAGCTAATCCCAAAACTCAAACTCGTCGGAAACGAAGCACTGCTTGACATTGGCTGCGGTGACGGAAAAATCACCGTGGAAGTTGCAAAAAACCTGCCCGAGGGCAAAGCCGTCGGCATCGACTCGTCCAGCCAAATGATAAAGCTGGCACAGGAAAATTTTCCTTCGCAGGAATATCCGAACCTGAAGTTTCAAGTTATGGATGCCCGAGCGCTGACTTTCCAAGAAGAGTTTGATGGGGTTTTCTCTAATGCCGCGTTGCATTGGATTTTGGACCAAAAAGCGGTTTTGCGCGGCGTGCAAAGGTACCTCAAACCAAGGGGTAGGCTGCTTTTCCAGATGGGCGGCAAAGGAAACGCTAAAGACATACTGACCATATTAGATGACCTTTTGGCGCTGGAGATGTGGCAGCGGTTTTTTGAGGGCTTTACATTTCCCTATGCATTTTGCAACGCAGAGGAGTATCGCGGGTTCTTGGCGGAGGCAGGTTTAGTGCCGACTCGTGTGGAGCTTATTCCAAAAGTCATGGAGCTAAATGGGGCAGAAGGTTTGGCTGGTTGGATGCGCACAACTTGGCTGCCTTACACAGAGCGGTTGCCTGTGGAGTTGCGGGAATTGTTTATAGCGCAAATTGTGGAGCGCTACCTAAAAACTCATCCAGCCACCAAGGAAGGCACAGTGCATCTTGATATGGTTCGGCTTGAAGTGGAAGCAAAAAAACCCTGATTATTTTGGGAAGGTTCCCTGTGACCATTTCGTGTAAGAGATCGGTGTTACTTTGATTATGGGTATGTCTCCTTCTTTCCAGCTTCCATCGGGACTTGAGTACTCAGGGTACTTCTCCTTGAGCAAGTCGTGGGCGTAACGGTATTCTTTGCCGTTCCATAGAATTTCTGCTTCGCCTTGGATGATGATGCCTTTGTAGGTGGACCAGTTTTCTCTGTCGTAGTCGTCAAAGACCAAGGAGACCTGCGGGTTAGCTTCTATGTGCTCCAATTTAGGCGTGTCAGGTTCAGAGGCTATGTAAACGTAAACGCCGTCGAACACTGGCCAAACTGGTCTGACGACCGGTTCGCATTCTTCGGTTGCGGTTGCTAAGCGGCAAACAGGCAGTTTTTTCATGAACGCAACATCGGATTTTGAAAGCTTAATTCCCATCAAGTCACCAACAACTAATTGCACTGATTAACTCTGCAAAATAATTGTTTATAAGTCTACCTTTTAAATTATGAGCCAAAACGCTTCAAAATTAGTTTTTAATTATCAATTACTGAAGTATATCTAAATTATAATTCAGTGCATTTGTTGTATCAGTTTGTAATCACATTTCTTTTTATGAAATTCTGGCTAAACAATAGCATCAATAAAAACAGAAGGTCCTCCACATAACTAAATGCCCAAACTGCAACAGTGAAATAATCGTCCCCACAAAGTCCCTGAAAAACCACCACTTCCAAATACAAGAATACCATTGCAACAAATGTAGCAAAAACTTCAAAATCTTCAGCTAAACCAAGTAAATTCTAGCACTAAACAGGTCTATAGATCAGTAAAGTTTCATTATCCTCTTTTAAGACTAATCCTTCTCGCCTAAGGATACTTGCAATAATCTCTCTTTGACCAGCATCTATAGAAGTTTTAATCTGAATCTGATAACCCTTAGTAAGTGTGCTTTTTGCATCAGGCGCCATTAAAGCAATAAAGTCAGAATCACAATGTGCAAATTCCAATAATTCTTTAAGAATACTAACTGCATTTTCCCTTTTCAAAACACATCTCTCAAATATTAACACTAAATAATTAACCTTAACTGACATATAAAATATTGTATAAAGCCATCATTACTCCAAAATTGTACTTTAAAGGTCATTAAATAGTTCCCAGCTCTCACGCCAGCCCAAGCTATGAGGGAACAGGTATGAAGTTTAAATGTACCAAAGGTGAATGTCAAGTTTATGGCAAAGTTTCTACTATTCAGTTATTCTTCAGAAACAATGGTGAGTTAGCTTATGGCAGAGCTATGCACTACACAAGCAGAGTAAAGGGTAAACCACAGTTTGAATACCACCCACAAAATTTGGATGCCCTGAAAGATTTATTAAAAACACAACCTATCTCTCTGACTACTGAAAAGGCAACTGAAGGTCAAGTAGGTCAAACAAAAAATGGTGACCTAAATGCGCCTGAAAACAGCCTCTTAATCAGCAAAGCAAGTGTGGGCGGGATTCCCCAAGCCTGGTATGGGGCAGGCCTGCTAAGTCTGTGGTCGAAAGGCCGCGTGGGTTCAAATCCCACATCCCGCGCCAAGCTCATTTTGCTAAATGGGGCTTTATTACCGGTTAATTCAGCAAATATACAATAAAAACGCTCGTTTTATGTTTAGAATTATCCATAATATTGGTAGCTTTGAATTAATTGCTTTTGATTCTCAAGCTGACACATGATATTGCCCAACGCAAAGTCGGGAGCAATTATTGACCGATTACGGGGGATAGAGTCGTTTTCCCTGTTCCCAATAATATAAGAATAGGTCGTTTGCCCATCTGAGCAATGCGTGGTCACTGCCGAAGAAAATTGCGTTGTCAGCTCTTCCATCAATAGATAACATGTTTATTCCTGCGCATTTTTCGTTAACTATCAAGATTAAGGGGATTTTGGCAATCACTCTTTTCTCAATTATTCCCTTTACTTCTGGCAAGTTTTCGTAGTATTTACGGCAGCTTTCATCAAACAGCATCTTTATCGAGAGACCCTTTTGGGCTTTCTCAGCTGCTTTTGCTCCAAGAAAACTCAGCGGTCTTTCGCCAATAATCCAAAGATATTTTTCGGCACCTACGATTAGCTGCTCTGCGCCATTAACCATTTCAATAGAATCAGTACTTAGGCTGGCTTGATCGAGTTCTCCTAGGCGATTGGTGAATTGGTAAGGAATTCGTTGAATGTCCCGAGTTAGCAGCATCTGTTTGAATTTTGACACGAATTTGAATGCATCGGCAAACTGGAGCAGCAGTATTCCGTTTGGAGTAATGGTGTAGGAGCCATCGAGCCGCTTTTGAATCAACAATGCCTCGCTTAATCTCTGCAGTTGCCTAAACACTTCAGTATGGGTTAGACTAAGCGTTTGCCCAATCTCCTGCATCTTGAGACTCTTAGCTTGGAGTGCATACAATATGCCAAGCCTGCTTTCACTAGCTAACTCAAAAAATAGCTTATCTAACCCCTCTTGCATGTCTATCGCCAGTTACATCAACGTGTACAGTGTCATATCAATGTAACTTAAAGCTAATTGCTATTCAGGCCCTTATGGTCAACCGAGGAAAAAACCATGCAGGAAATAAACCAAGAACGATCCTTCTCGGTTGAACTAAAATCTAGGGGTAGTCTTAAAAACGTCAGCCTAACTAACGGTGGTCCCGAAAATGTTCTGATAGAAGGTACATTAGGCCAACTTGAACGTGCAACATTTGCTGAGGACTTGATTCTTGAAGTTGTTGGCGACAAAGGCGTTCTAAGAATTAACCTCTCCCAAAAAGACATCAAAGAAACCAAGAACACAGGAGGTAAAAAAGATGAATAAAACAACAAAAACGTCAACCCCCTTAATGGCCTCGCGCACGAGAGGACTCTTACATGGCAGCGGAATCTTAGCAATAATAATGGGCATTATCTGGGTTGCAGTCGCGTACATGAGTATGGCTCTCTATCAAGGGGGTTTGCCTACCACCACGACAGGGTTTCTGCAGCTTTTCTCCCAACATCAGGCTTTAGCTGCAAGTACCTGGAGCCTCTGGATAGTGGCCGACGTAATATTGGTGCCTATAACTGTTGCTCTCTACATAATCCTAAAACCTGTCAGCAAAAGCCTCGCAGTCGGTGGAGCCATATTGACGCTTGCCTTCTGCATTTACGATCCATTAGTATCCGAGCTACAATCCTTACGACTCGTAGGCTACTCACAAGCATACACAGCCGCTGCAACTGAGGCCGCTAAAGCATCAATAATCACAAACGCCACAAGCATCGTCAACGCGCTACCACTAATGACTTTCATAAGCTACTTCCTTACAATCGGTCCACTGCTATTCTCAATCGCTATGGTCAAGAGCAATCAGTTCAGAAGGGGAACCGCAGTCTTCGGAGTTATCACATGCATCATGGGAGTAGTTGGAGCCTTCAACGCTATTGGAGTCAGCACAACCATCGTCGGCATATTCTTCATAGTCAGCGTGCCAGCCGTTGCTCTATGGTTTATCTTGGTTGGCGCACAAATGAGACGCCATTACTGTAAAACAGTCACAGCTTCCCCGCAATCAGCTCTCGAAACCCAAATGTGACAACATAATTCCCTTTTTTTATTTTTTATGAACGAATAAGAATCGCAAGTTTTTTGAATGTTAGGCTTCAGCTTTTTGTGTAATTGGCTGTTGAAAGAATCGGGACAATCTCAGTGCGGACCATGTCCAAATCCCATGCAACCCCATAAGTTGTTAAGGCGTTGTCTTGCACTTCAAGCACGGGCTTTCTCGCGTGAAATTTAAACGTGAATTCAAACCTAACATCCCGCGCAAGCCTCTTTCCGCAATTAAGCCCCAAATTTTCTTTATTGTTCTAAATCGGGGTTAATTTGCCATCAATAAATTTCACCATCCACAGGTTTCCACTAGGCGTTTAAGTGCACACGAAATTAGAGGCGGCTCCGTCAGTTTGACCTTAACGCGCATCGAGCTGCTGAAATTAAGCCGAAAATTTTATATTAACGTGTAAACAATCTTGTTTACACGTGTCTTTGATGGCTCAAGTACAGTTAAGACTCCCTGAGGAAATGATCGCTGAAATCGATGGTTGGGTAGCAGAAGGCAAATTCAAAAGTCGCAGCGACGCGATAAAAACCATTATAAGCTTATACGAAGAACGCGAGAAAATACGTACCTTTTACAAGTTGTTAAGCAAGCGAAGTGAAGAAGCAAAGAAAAATCCTGAAGCTCTGATTTCATTAGAGGACGCTTAATATTTGGTTTTCAAAGTTTTGTTTCATCCGAGCGCTGTAAAAGATTTGAGGAAACTTGATCTGCAAAACCAAACGAGAATGAAACAGGTGATTGGAGAACTTGCAGTTGACCCGAGGAAAACGGGAAAACCGTTACACCCATCAGATTATTGGAGCGCACGGTCAGGCGACTACCGAGCCATCTACGAAATAAACATTGAGAAGAACCAAGTGATTGTGCTCTTTGTAGGCCACCGAAAGAAAGTATATGATGACTTCTCAAAACTTCTCTGATGGACTGCTAATGAAAAAGCAGCTACTTAATTGTGTGATGCTTCCTTTACTTGTCGTTGAAGATTCATGGACTTTCTCGTGTGAAATTTAAACCACGCTGCTTGGAAGATAAAAAAATTAATGGTTGGCGTAAAAATCTGCTACGGCTTTGAAGGATTCTTTAGGTTCCCACGGCATGTCTGGGTAAGTGACGCCATGTCGTTTGCCTTCATAGTATTTGACTAGGCTGCTGCTTGCCATGTCCAGGTCGTATCTGGGGTTGTCGCTGTATGGATCGATTTGCGAAATAAATTGGGAGATGAAGGCGCCGTCTACGCCTGCATTATCTAAAACAGCGAGAGTATCGACTATTTGGCTGGCTTGCCACTGCTCATCTCTAACGTGGACACCTACAAGATGTGGCTTCACAAAGCGGCCTACCAGCGGCAGTTGATGCAGAAATTGCGATTTGAAGTCAATTATGCGCTTGACACCCATTCCGGCTGGATCAAGCAAGCCCTCTGATCCTGCACCAGCATGGGTAGTTGAGCATCCGAACTCGGTTATGACGACGGGTTTGCCATAGGCGAAGGCAGGCTTTAACATGTCAACGTACTGGTTTTTCATTCGTTCGACGCGGTAATGGTCGACGCCGACGTAGTCGAAGAGGTCCCAATCCACTGCTTCCCAGACAAGCGAGCAATAAGTGACTTTGCCGCGAAAAACGCCTCTAACAGCATCATTAGCCTTCATTAGAAAAGCGTTAAGCGGCTTGTTGTGCGCCCCAGTCTTAATGATGGATCCGAAATCTGGGTTTTTGATGCGTGAAACGAGGTATTTGCCTTTGATGATGCCCTGCATAAAAAGGGTTAACTCTGAGCCGACGCTGAAAACCAGCTTGTCCCCAAAATTCTGCCGCAAAGACTCAGCCGCTCCCGCCGCTTTTGTGACGTATGAAAGTGTCTGCTCCGGGCTCTTGTCAATCA
>JBJKPJ010000316.1:0-9722 GCA_046706605.1 Bathyarchaeia archaeon
AGATAGCGGTGTAGAAACCGATGAGCATAGCTACATCAAAATTGACATTCACCAGAGAACTAATTTGCCTGGAGTTTTTGCTGCTGGCGATGTGACTAATCATCCAATAAAACAGGTTGGAACCGCCGTTGGTCAAGGAATAACAGCGGCGTTGGAAGCTTACAGCTACATTAGACAACCGTATTACAGAAAATAGAGAGAAACAATTATATCAATCCAAACCACTTTTCAGTGTTTCAAATAGCTTGAGCTTAATTTGCTTATGAGTTCAAGTCACACATTAACCCTAAAAAAGAGGTTTACGAATGAGCGAAAACTGTCTCGCTGTAGTTGAAATCAATCAAGACCTTTGTAGCAGATGTTATGTGTGTAAATCGATTTGCCCTTATGAAGCAATAAAAGCTGATTCAACTGGAAAAGTTGAAATCAACAGCCAAGATTGCCAGGTTTGCGGCATCTGCTACAGTGCTTGTCCATCTTCTGCCATAAAGATGCAATATTATACCTACGATAACTTGTCTGAGTACCTTGCAAAGGCACAGGAAAAAGCCAAAGACGCTGACACCCTTGTGTTTATGTGCCGAGGAAACTCGCCGTCAACAGGTGAAATCCAAGACATCCTCAAAGCGCAAGGACTTAAAGTTGACAACTATTTGACTTTGAGGCTGCCTTGCTCTGGTAGGGTTCCGACGGACTTTATTTTTGAAGCTCTAAACTCAGGAATAAAAAACATCGTTTCTGTGCAGTGTGAAGACCCCTTCTGCCGCTACAAAGAAGGCACAAAAATTAACACACGCAGACTTGTCCTTGCCCGGAACGTGCTAAAACAACTGGGTTTCGATGAGGATTCAGTTAGAATCGTTAAATTTTCTCGAAAAGCTATCTACGATGTGGATGCCTGTGTGGGATGTGGCAAATGCGTCTTTATCTGTCCCTATGATGCATTAGAGTTCGCATCGTTTGCTACACCCAGATTGAACGAAGAGAAATGCGTCGGTTGTGGCGCATGCCAACTGGTTTGTCCACAACACGCAATCCAAGTTAAAGGTTTCGAATTCGAAGAAGTACTAGATAGATACGGAAAATCTCTTGCAGCCCTTAAAGAAAAGGGCAAAGGTCCAGCGGTGTTGGCGTTTGTTTGCCAATGGTCCGAGTTCTCAGCCTTAGACAACCCTAATGGCGCGTTTGAAGGCAAAAACGTGTTGGCATTAGAAGTTCCATGCTTCAAATCCCTTGATCCCGTCCATGTCGTTAACGCGCTAAACTGTGGTTTTGACGGGGTTATGGCGGTTGTTTGCCCAAGTAAGGACTGTAAACTTCAAGAAGGCAGAGACACAGCAGAACGCAACTTGGGTGTGATGCTTGATGTGCTTAAGAAAAAGAATCTGCTTGATAGGTTTGAGCTTTACGAAGAATCGCCACGTTGCGCAGGAGATTTCCAGGCTAAACTTGACGAATTCTACAAAAAGATATCTGCTTTACCAAGACGTGAAGTAACTGTGGAGGCGACGGCAAAACGTACAAAATAGTAAACAAAACCGATCTTGCTTTAAAAATCAAGATGCTTGAAGTGGAAGCCCCAGATATTGCAGCAAAAGCACAAGCTGGTCAATTCATAATCGTTATACATGGCAAAACAGGCGAAAGAATACCCTTAACCATTTGCGGCTATGACCGCGCCAAAGGTACGGTGTCCTTTGCATTTCATGAAGTAGGCAAATCTACCAAAAGCTTGGGCATGTTAAACCAAGGCGATTGCATCGATAATGTTACTGGTCCACTTGGTAACCCGTCTGAAATCAAAAATTTCGGTAAAGTTCTCTGTGTCGGCGGCAGTGTGATGATTGCTCCTCTTCTGTTGCAGGCTAAAGCAATGAAGGAAGCAGGCAACAATGTCACTACAGTATTGGGTGCCCGAACTGAAGAATTCATAATGTTGGAAGACCAAGCCAAAGCTTACAGCGACAAAGTGTATATTGCAACAGACGATGGATCAGCAGGCTACAAAGGTTTAGATTTCCTAGAAGAGCTGTTGAAAAAAGAAAAGTTTGATCGTTGTGTCGTGATGGGTCCAGTTGTCTTAATGAAGGATGTCAGTGAAATTACCAAGCCCTACAACATCTCAACAGTAGTCACTTTAACGCCCATAATGATTGACGGCATGGGCATGTGCGGCGTTTGCCGAGTGACGGTTGGCGGCAAAATGATGTTTGGCTGTGTTGATGGACCTGAATTTGATGGTCACCAAACCGATTTTGACCAGTTAATTCTGCGTCAACGGACTATGCTTCCTGAAGAACGGTTAAGTTCAGTATTGTCAGAAATGGGAGGTTGTAAATGTGGCAGAAGCTAAGCCTAAACCTAAACTAAACAAAAAAGCCGTAGAAATGGCAAAACAAAACCCCAAAGTTCGCGCTAAAAACTTCCAAGAAGTCGCTTTAGGATACACTGAAGAGCAAGCCCTCGAAGAAGCAAACCGCTGCTTACAGTGCCCAAAACCCCAATGCATCACAGGTTGTCCCGTGGAAGTTCCAATATCAGAATTCATCAAATGTATCCGAGAGAAAAAATACGCTGAAGGCATCGCAACAATAAAAACCAAAAACGCATTGCCCGCTGTTTGTGGACGGGTTTGCCCACAAGAAGAACAGTGCCAAAAGAAATGCATTGTTGGAAAGATGGGTGAACCAGTTAGCATTGGACGCTTAGAACGTTTCTTGGCTGATTGGGAACGTAGGAACGGTTCACAGGTGCCTCCAAAAGCTCCACCGACAGGCAAAAAAGTCGCTATCGTCGGCGCTGGACCAGCAGGATTAACTGCTGCAGCAGACCTAGTAAAGCTTGGGCACCAAGTTACAATGTTTGAAGCGCTGCATGTTGGCGGCGGAGTGCTCATGTACGGTATACCCGAGTTCCGATTACCCAAAGAAATCGTGCAAAAAGAAATTGACTACGTCAAAAAACTAGGCGTTGACCTACGGGTCGGCAACCTGATTGGCAGAATCCACACGGTCCCTGAACTTATGAAAGAAGGCGGTTACGACGCAGTTTTCATCGGCAGTGGTGCAGGGTTGCCACAGTTCACTGGTGTTCCAGGCGAGAACCTTGGCGGCATCTACTCTGCAAACGAATTCCTTATCCGCGTTAACCTAATGAAAGCCTTCCAGTTCCCAGAGTACGATACACCAATCCGAATAGGCAAACACGTGGTTGTCATCGGCGGCGGAAACGTCGCTATGGACTGCGCACGATGCAGCATGCGGCTTGGCGCTAATGTCTGCTTGGTTTACCGTCGTTCACGCGACGAGTTGCCAGCACGACACGAAGAAATCGAAAACGCTGAAGAAGAAGGCTTAGTCTGCAAGTTCCTTGCATCGCCACTGGAGTTTTACGGTGACGAGAAAGGCTGGGTAAAAGCTATGAAATGCATCGCTATGGAACTTACCGAGCCAGATGCCAGAGGCAGAAGAGGCGTAAAGCTAATCCCAGGCAGCGAATTCAGCATGGACGTCGACACCGTAATCATCGCCATCGGACAGACACCAAATCCAATCATCCAACGCACAACAGGCGGATTACAAAGTGAGCCCAAACATGGAACAATCTGTGTAGATGAAGTAGGCAAAACCAGCTTAGAAGGCGTTTACGCAGGTGGAGACGTCGCAACAGGAGCAGCAACAGTCATCAGCGCCATGGGCGCAGGCAAACGCGCGGCAAAGGCCATCCACGAATACCTCACCAACAAAAAATAAACCGCAAACCTGATGGCTAATTTTTTCTATAGCCACCTTCTTTACCGTATACGGAAACGTATGAGACATTCTATTTGACTGGCTTTAGGGGGGTCAGGACATTTATCCTTTGACTACTGCCAGCGGAACCAGCCTTGCAACTTTGGTGGCTATTCCCACGCTATCGCTTACCTCGGCAACTATATCCACGTTCTTGTAAGCAGGGTCTGCCTCCTCAGCCAAAACTGAAGCGCTTGCCGCCCGAACCGTGATTCCTCGTCTCTCCAAACCCATTTTGATATCGTTGCCCCAATATTGCCGTTTAGCTGCGGAGCGACTCATCATTCTGCCTGCACCGTGTGCTGTGGAGCCAAACGTTAAATCCATGGCTGTCTGCGAACCTGCCAGTACCCACGAACTGGTGCCCATGCTGCCTGGAATCAACACAGGTTGCCCTTCATTGCGATAATCGTCTGGCACATCGGGATGTCCTGGCGGGAAAGCGCGTGTTGCGCCTTTGCGGTGAACCCAAACCTTCTTTTTTGCTCCTCCGCCGACATTGTGCACTTCGACTTTTGCGATGTTGTGTGCGACGTCGTAGACGAGTTTTAAGCCGAATTTTTCTGGGTCTTGTCCATACACCTGCTGGAAACTCTGCCTGACCCAGTGCATAATTGCCTGCCGATTACAGAACGCATAGTTAACCGCACAAGCCATCGCCTCAACGTAGTCTTTGGCTTCTGGACTGTTTCCTGGGGCGCAAGATAGTTCGCGGTCAGGTAGGGAAATTTTGTATTTTTCAACCGCGTGCTCCATAACCCGTAAATAATCCGAGCAGACCTGGTGTCCATAGCCTCGTGAGCCGCAGTGAATCATTATTGTAACTTGCCCCTCATGAGTTATTCCGTAGGCTTTGGCGGTTTTGGAGTTGAAGATTTTGTCGACTTTTTGTATTTCCAAAAAATGATTCCCTGAACCCAACGTCCCGATTTGGGTTAAGCCGCGTTTTTTGGCGGTGCTAGAAACCTTGTCGGGGTTAGCGCTTTTCATGTGTCCGTTTTCTTCGCAGTGCTTTGCGTCTTCAGACCAGCCAAGTCCACGGTCAATTAGCCACTGCACGCCCTCAACAACCAACCGCTCCAAGTCGCCGTAAGATATGCTAAAGTCTTTTCTGCGGCTGCCTAAACCTGAGGGAACGTTGCGGAAGATTGTTTCTGCCAGCAGCGCAAGTTTGGGACGAACCTCTTTTTCTGAAAGCTTTGTTGCTAAGAGGCGCACGCCGCAGTTGATGTCGTATCCTACGCCGCCTGGGCTAATTACACCCTCTTCGTAGTCTGTAGCTGCTACTCCGCCGATGGGGAATCCATATCCTTCGTGTCCGTCGGGTAGGGTTATGGCGTGTTTGTAGATGCCTGGAAGTTGGGCGACATTGGCGCATTGCCAGAGTGTGCGGTCAGTTTTCATCTTGTCCAGTAATGCTTGGTTGGCAAAAATCATGCCTGGAACCCGCATCTGGGGCTTGTATTTTGGTATTTGCCATTGGCAATCGTTAATTTTCTGTAAAGGAACCCGCTCTGACGCGGCACGGCTTTCACTTTCACCCATTTTTACACCACAAAAATGGAAACGGTTTGGTGGAATAAAACAGTTATGAATCATAATAGGCGAGCTACACATTTTCTTTGGCGATCAATACGTCAGAAATAACCGATACGCACATGTGTGAAATGATTGACAACACTAAACATTACTGGGTAATTATCCTGAGTCATGTTCCCAACTGGAACAAGACTGGCAAAGACAAAATCATCTGGGAACACGGCAGAAGAAATTTTACTCTCCAAAAAGACGTCGTGCTGCCGATTGTGTATCCAATAAATGATGGAAGCGAACGTTCAGGTGTAGGCGTTTTCACCGGCACAGTTGACGAAATAAAAAAGATAATGGACCAAGACCCTGGCGTGATAGAGAGCTTGTTTGTTTATGAACTACATGACTGCCGTAGCCGCCCAGAAACCTGTTTGCCGTGAAATGTCGTTATTTGTTGGCTACTTTTGCATATTCGACAAAGCCACGTACACAGTTCTCCAGCATGGTTTTTGAGTAAATCTGATGAGACCTAACAAAATCAATAATGCTATTCATAACCTTGTCCTCGGAACTTATCCGTTCAGCAATCTGCTCCAAACTCTGGTTTTTCTTAACTCCGTCTGTTGCGATGTCTGCCCAAAGTTGAAGCTGCACCTTATAGTCTTTTAGCCGTTGCACTGCGTTGTCGGCTTTTCCGAAGTGACTAAAATAAAGCACCGTTGGGTTTAAACTGATTAGTTTATCCAGTGAAGCCAACGCAGCGTCAAGATGGAAAGGCGGCGGCGTAGTTGGTACAACTACGCCAAATTCAGGGACATAGGTTCCTGCCGCATCCCCTGGGAATATTCCGCCGTTGAAGGATTCTTGGTAGCTTAAATTATGCGAGGCATGACCAAGCGTTTCTGTAACTGTCAATTTGCCGCCAAACCCCAAATCAAATGAGCCCTCAGTCATTGGGATTATGCGGTCTTCTGGGACGGGTTCGGGTTTACCAAAA
Organism: Bathyarchaeia archaeon; assembly: GCA_046706605.1. Taxonomy (GTDB): domain Archaea; phylum Thermoproteota; class Bathyarchaeia; order Bathyarchaeales; family Bathycorpusculaceae; genus Bathycorpusculum. The sequence goes on from JBJKPJ010000316.1 coordinate 6,319, forward strand.
ATTTCGCTGACAAAACCCAGAACTGACTGAGAGGCGGACCAAAGGCGTTCGGGGTCAATAAGATGGGGCATGCCGCGAGGGTGAACAATAACTTTGGCGTTTGGTAGCAACTTTAGCAGGGTGCCTGCGCCGCCACCGTGGTCAAGGTGGACATGAGTGACAGCGACATATTCAACATCTTCAAAGGGAATGTTTAGTTCTTGTAAGCCCGAGAGTAGCCGCAACACCGAGGTGCTGGGTCCTGACTCGATGATGAAAGGTTTTTTACCCACTATAATGTAGCTGCAGATTAGGTTTCTAAAACCGCCTGTCTCAAGCTCGACCATGTAGAGGCTTTTACCCACTTGCTTTGTATGCATCCAAATGCGCCTTTTTTGCTTTGGTGCATACCATAAGGGCCGTGGTGACAATAAAACTTAATTATACACTGCTAAGTAAGTGATGAGCGATTGGAGTTAAACATCATGTTAAAAGCCATAATCTTTGGAGCACCAGGCGCAGGCAAAGGCACCTATGCTTCTCGTCTTCAAACAAAACTGAGTGTTGATGTCATCGCGATGGGGGATATTTTCCGCGAACTGGTTAAAGAAAAATCTGAGCTTGCCAGCAAAGTTAAAAGCTACATGGAAAAAGGAGCCCTAGTTCCTGACGACATTGTTATCGAGGTGCTAAAAGCGCATTTAGACAAGATTTCAGGCGGCAAAGGCTTCATACTTGACGGTTACCCACGCACGCTTGATCAAGCCAAAAAACTTGATGGCATAACTAAAATCGACGTCATCATGCAGCTAAACGTTCCCGACTGGATAATAATTGAGCGCCTCTCCACACGACGCATCTGCAAAAACTGCGGAACCGTCTACAACGTCAAATTCTTAAAACCCAAAGTTGAAGGCGTTTGCGACAAATGCGGTGGACCGCTCTACCAACGCGCCGACGACAACCCCGAAACCATCAAAAACCGCCTCAAAGTCTACCAAGAACAAACCAGCCCCTTAATCGCCTTCTACAAAGAAAAACAAGTACCCTTCATAGAGTTGGAAACCAAAACACTTGACCAACCGCCAGAACCTATGGTCGAAAAATTGTTCGCAGAGCTGAAAAAACTTAACCTCGCTTAAATGTCTAAGATAAACTCCAAAATCACTCGTTCAGGCTCGCTGATAATCACCATGCGATGATAGGTTACAGCTTTCACGGCGACTTTCTGCGGGTGCTTTTTTGGGTCAAATTTTTCTCCCCAAATTTTCGCTTTTATCTTGAACATTTCAGCAGTTTCTTTCCAGCTTTGGATTTCAAATTTTGAGTAAAGCATACCCTCAGTTTCAAACTTTACTAGCAGCGCTTCAAGCCAATTGTACAGTAGCGCGTATTGGTCTTCGGCTTCGGCTTCGAGGATTTCGTAGTGGGTTTGGCCTATTTTGTCGGTATCTGTCATGGTTTCAAACATGGCCATCGCCGCGTTCTCGTAGGCTTCTTGCATGGTTTTGCCGTATGCGCGGACATAGGTGTCGGCAGTGTGTTCTAAAAACTCGAATTTTCCAGCGAACTTGTCTACTTTGTTCATTGCATAGATCAAGGGAGAATAGATGTGACAGTATTAAAAACCGTTTTGCTCAACAAAAACCGCCGGCTGCTTATTTCTCGTCGCGTTCACGGAAAATTTTTGAAGGCGGATTTAACTAGTTTGGTGCTGACCAATTCGAAGGTTTTTTCCTGCTTTGCCTTGGCAAACTCGTCGGGTTTTGACAATCATATTTTATTAGGTTGCGGCACATGACGCTTCCATTTTGCTCTTTAAATCTCTGAAAAAGCCCTGCGTTTTTCGCATACGTCAGCGCCTTTTTCTCTTGGTTGATTTCGTTTGAGCCATATTTTAAGTCCACAGCCAAAACCGCCACCGTTAAAGCGCCGCAAGCGCTTCTGCATTATCCAATTCCCCCTCCCAGTCCAGTGGCGATTTTTGGAATAACTTTGTTTTCGCTATCGGGATATAGATGTTGGTAGCGGGTTAGCAGCACAGCTTGGGCGCAGTTGTAACCTGTTAAGTGCATTGTGCGGCTTTTTCTTCAAGTGCTTGAGCAGCCATGACTTTTTCCTGTTGTTAGAAGTGGTTGGCGGCATTTTGGATTGCTGCAACGGTCAGTCTTATGGCATTTTCGACATCTTTTAGGTTAATTATGCTGGCTGGGCTGTGGATGTATCTTGTGGGTATCGAGATAGCTCCACTTGGGATACCCTGTCGGGTGAGGGCTATTCTTGCTGCATCAGTGCTTCCCATTAGTCCTGATTCAAGCTGGAAAGGAATTTTTTCGTTTTCCGCTGTGTCTATTAGCCACCGCAAAATTTTGGGGTGCGTAATAAGTCCAGAATCAGAAATTGTCATGGTGGGTCCTTTTCCCAACTTTACGGTAGTATCGTATTCCCTGACGCCTGGGACGTCCCCAGCGAAGGTGACATCCAACGCAATCGCCAAATCAGGGTCCACGCCAAAGGCTGCTGTTGCGGCGCCTCGCAATCCCACTTCTTCTTGAACTGTGCCCACAGCACATATGGTGCAGTCGGTTTGTTTTAGGAGTTTTAGGGCTTCAACCATGATTACGCATCCAACTCTGTTGTCAAGTGCCTTGCCCATGACGTTGTCGTTGCCTAAATTCTGGTATTTAACATCAAAGGCTATGGGGTCACCGATGGCTAATCCCATGGCTACGGCGTCTTCCTTGCTTTGGGCACCCACATCAATAAAGAGGTCCTCTACAGCGAGGACTTTTTTGCGTTCCTCTTCTCTTTGGATATGCGGTGGTTTTGAGCCGACTATACCTGGGCGGGTGCCTTTTTTAGAGTAGACCGCGACTTTTTGGGCGGGCAAGATGCGGTCGTCGATTCCTCCCATTTTTGTAAACTTGATAAATCCTTCTTTGGTGATGTTTTTCACCATTAATCCGATTTCATCCATGTGGGCTGCCAGCATGATTTTGGGCGCGCTTGGTTTGCCTTTTTTTACGGCAATGACGTTTTCAAGTTTGTCTATTTGGATTTGGTCCGCGTTGGATTTTAAAAGTTCAATCAGTAGCTCTCTTACTTGTTCTTCTCGTCCTGTCACGCCGCAGGCGTTGCTGAGTTTTTCAAGGTTTTCGTTTAATGACACAAGATTGCCTTCTTGATTTGGATGGTTAGAACTCTCTGGTTTTGGTTATTAAATGCTTGTGGTTGGGAAACAAAAAAGAAGAAGAGGGAATAAGTGAAGTTGTTAACTTATTTTCCCATTATTTTTCTAGCGGCGATTTCTATGTCTTCCGCTTTGATTGTTTTTCTACCCGCATGCATTGCGAAATCGAGTGCTTCCTTGGCGATTTTGACGCCGATATCTTCAAGTGCCTTTGCGAGTTCTTTTGCTGCTGCTT
>JBJKPJ010000317.1:0-5470 GCA_046706605.1 Bathyarchaeia archaeon
CCAGCAAAGTCGCAGCAAAACTGACATCAACGGGGATGCCTAGAAAAGTAAAAGAGGAACTCATCACAACCTCGGCAAACCCAAAAATTGTGATTCCGACCGTTTGAAGCGCGCCTGTTAGGGTGAAAACGATGAGGATTTTGTCTAAAGGCACAGGATAAAAATTCAAGGCAACAAAAACAAGGTAGAGAACTGAAATTTCACATGCAAAACTCGCAACCGCGTAAACTGCGGGTTTAACCAGCAATTTTGGTTGGGCAGTCAACGTTCTTATACCTGAATGGAAGTTTCCCAGTGTCCCCTGTGCTTTTGCCAGAAAATCTTGGGGATTCCAGTTTTTTCGGAAAAATAACGCGAGTTTTATGCCCCAATTTAGTAGCGTCTTGGTTGCTGAGGGCTTTGCGCTAACATAGAGTACTATGGCCACCCCTAAAATGGAAAGCGCCAAAATTGTAGTAACAAAAGCCGCGGTTGCCAGCGGCATCGGGTAGTTAATCAGTGCAAGTCCTAAGCCTGTGCCTAAGGCGACGGCGGACATTGTTAGGGTGAAGATTTTTTGACCCACCACAGAGGCAAAGATTGTTCCTGAGTCGATGTTGGAGTCTTTGAATAAAAGGTAGGTTTTTGATACTTCCCCTGACCAGCCAATCTGTGGCACTGTTGCATCAAAAAAAAGACCCACCCACGTTAACAGCAGGGTTTTGCGTTTTGTCACGGACGCCGACAGGTTGCGCAACAAGTTGTTCCAGACCAGCGAAGAGAAAACGGCGTACAGGATGTAGGTGACAAACGGAACAGAGTAAACGGCCAAGTTGGTTTTCGAGAGGATTTCTGCCACTTTGATGGGACTGATATAGAAATAAACGTATAAGATAAACGCAATTAGTCCTAAAATCAATATTACGAAGATAGGGTTTACGTGTCTACGTTTTTTCTGTGGTTCCATTAGGAGTTTGCGCCTTGCTTTTACTTGGCGGCTAAACTATTAAGCGTTGAGAAAAACAAGGTGCCGCATATTAAATCAATGTTGCATTGGCATTTTTCTGGACAGAAAGCAATTGCTACAGCCAATAGCATCTGTTCACGTCAAACCTTAGATGAGGCCTATGTTAGTTTCTGAAACAATACTGTTGCATTGAATAATCAGACTGCTGGAAAGTTCCCTCAACTTTGACACTGTTTTTGCCTTTTTACAGCAACCGATAAATCAGCAGCACAAATAGACAAAATTAAGCCTAAAGCAAAACCATTGCAACCAGAAATGTTAGTGCTTTTTTTAAACATGAATCTGGTTAACATGACTAAGCTTTAAAATTAATTATAAACAAAAATTAAAACAAGGTTTGGGTGGAAGTGCTTACTCTTCCATCATAATAAGGGTTAATGTTGATCTGACTCTGCTTAGGGCGCGTATTCTGTGGGTTACCATGTCTTTGAGTTTCTCCATAGTGTCTGACCTTACCTTGGCAATTATGTCGTAAACTCCATAGGAGTAGTAGGCTTCTACGATTCCTTCAATTTTTTTGAGTTCTAGGATAACTTCTTCTTCGGTTCCTGATTCAACGTTTATTAACACAAATGCTTGCGGCATTTAGAATCTCCACCGACTAATAGGTAGTACTAGTAATTAATATTTTACGCGTCAAAAATCATTCTGGTTTGGTACCACAAATTATATGAGCACAGTCAACTAAAAAAGACCCAGAGGAGAAAACATGGTTTACTGCACAAGATGCGGCACACTCAATCCTGAAGGCGCAAACAACTGCTCCAACTGCGGTGCTCCGCTAAGCATTGAGCAGAGACCCTTCTCAAGACATGAATGGCGCAGATACTATGAAGAAGAATACCACTACCACCGTCATGGAAGCGGCTTTGGACTTTTAATAGCAGGCTTATTTGTGGTTTTCCTCGGTTTAGCAACGCTTTTCGGTGAATTCTCACTGTTCTGGCAGTACTTCTGGCCCTTAGTGCTGGTCGTAATTGGCGTCTGGTTGCTTTTGTGGGGATTAAGGCGGAACCGCCGATACAACCAACCGCACAACCCTTAAACTGTGCATTTATTTATAAACTGCTTGTGTAGTTGCACATTTTTATAGCTGTGCGCACAAAAGAGTTATATTAATTTGACCTAAAGGGTAGGTTATTGCGGGGAAAAGAATGGTTAAGTACATTTTCGTTACTGGCGGGGTGTTAAGTTCTGTTGGCAAAGGCATTTTAACTTCTTCCATCGGCAAAATGCTGCAAGCCAGAGGACTAAAGCCCACAGTTGTCAAAATCGACCCATACGTGAACATCGACGCGGGAACAATGAATCCATACATGCATGGGGAAGTCTTCGTCACTGATGATGGCGGCGAAACCGACTTAGATTTAGGCTGGTATGAACGCTTCTTAGATTTAAGCCTCAAACAAGAAAACAACTTAACCACAGGAACCATCTACCGTAGCGTCATCGAAAAAGAACGCCACGGCGACTTTCTGGGCAGATGCGTCCAAATTGTTCCACATGTAACAAATGAAATTAAGCACCGTATTCGAAACGCCGCCAAAATAGTTGGCGCCGACATCGTTCTCACAGAAGTCGGTGGCACAGTTGGCGACATTGAGGGCTTGCCGTTTTTGGAAGCCATTCGTCAGATGCGTGTGGAAGAAGGTTACGAAAACACGCTTTACGTTCATGTGGCGTTGGTTCCGATTTTGGATGTCACAGGCGAATTTAAAACTAAACCTCTCCAGCACAGCGTCAACGAATTGCGGCGCATTGGTATCCAACCAGACACCATTGTTGCCCGCAGCCCACAGATGATCGACGCCGAAGCCTTGCGGAAAATTGCCCTGTTTGGAACCATCCCTGAAAGTGCAGTTTTCTGCTCCTACAACGCTGAAACCGTCTACCAAGTGCCCTTGATTTTGGATAAGCAGGGCATGGGCGACTTTGTTTGCCAGCGTTTGGGCTTGAAATGGGATAACAAAGATTTCAGCCAATGGCAAGTTTTCGTAGACAGCATGATTCACCCTGAACACGAAGTCAAAATTGCACTGGTGGGCAAATACGCTGGGTTATCGGACAGCTATGTCAGCATGACTGAGGCACTACGGCACGGCGGTGCAGCTTGCAAAACTAAAGTTTGTGTCTCCTACTTGGAAGCAGAAAAATACGAACGCGATCCACAATGTGTCAAGGAACTAGACAGTTACGATGGTGTTTTTGTGCCCTACGGGTTTGGTCCACGGGGCACAGAAGGCAAAATTGCTGCGGCAAAGTACGCTCGGGAAAATGACATACCATTCTTGGGTATCTGTTATGGGTTCCAGCTTGCTGTCATCGAGTTTGCGCGAAACGTCTGTGGTTTAAAAGATGCTAACAGTAGCGAAATTAACCCTGACACGCCGTATCCCGTTATCGATTTGATGCCAGAGCAGCGAGGCATAGAGATTAAAGGGGCAACAATGCGTTTGGGCGCCCACAAAGTAGTTTTACAGAAAGGCTCCATGGCACAAACTATGTTTGGAACAGAAGAAATCCATGAACGCCACCGCCACCGCTTCGAAGTAAACTTGGACTTTTATGATGTACTAAAAAAGAACGGCATGTGCTTTACAGGCAAAAGCAGTGATGGCAGAAGAATGGAGACGCTGGAGTTGCCTGACAAATACTTCTACTTTGCCTCGCAGTTCCACGGCGAATTCAGAAGCCGCCCAGGCAGACCCAGCCCAGAATATGCATGGTTTGTTCAAGCGTGCATCAACAAAAAGTTGGGCAAACCTAAAACTCCCATTTCTTAGCAACAAGATCTTTTTTAGTAAAAGCTATAACATCCCGTTGACACTTGACCCTAAAGGACCGATAAATTATGAGCATGGAACCAACTGGAAAAAGAGATTCAGACGCTTACAGCAAAAAAATGACTGAAGCAAAAGACGAATTAACTACATTGCAAGAAGAATTAAACAACGTAATGGTAAAGTTTGTTCTCCGCGCATTACGTATCTACCAGTCAACAAGACCTGAAGCACTCCGCCCAAACGAAGTTGCACTACTGGTTAGAAACGAAATCAAAAACGTTCTACTTGACCTCAATGATCAAACAAACACTGATAACATCGCTAAACTCGCCAAAGAAGCCTGGGCTAAAGAAAGCAAACAATAAGCCCTTCTCAATTTTTTCTGCGTTTTTTGTAATTGTAGAATCTAACTATGACTTTTTGGGAAAATAATTGGAAAAAATAAAATTAGTGGAGAAGTTTATTTTCTGAGGCAGAATTCTTCCATCACAGACATGAGTTTAGGGACAGCGTAAATGATTTGTCTGTCGTCAACCATGCCTATGAGGACGCCTTGCTTGTCAACGACGGGCAGATGTTTAATTCTCCAGTGCTTCATCAGTTTTGCTGCTTCTTCAACAGTTGCGTTCTCGTCGATAACAACTAGTGGGTTTGTGTAGACCATTCTGGCAATGATGGTTTTTAGGGGGGTGTTGGCTTCGACAGCACGGATCAGGACATCTTTTACAGTAATTATGCCTGTGGGTTTGCCGCTTTGGACCACAAGAATTGCATCTTTATCATATTTGTTCATGATTGCAACTACTTCTTGCATTACGGTGTTGTTGTTTACAACTTTAACATCTTTTGTCATGATGTCTTTTACTGTGACATTGCTTGCCATTCATTTTTCACCTATAACGCTATCAGAAAAGCAGTGCTCATTTATCAATTTTACGATTATCTCCCTTTTTGCTGTGTAATCCTTAAAGGGCGGATACTACCCTTCATTTTTAGGCGAAAGTTTTGTCTGGCAACCATAACCCAAAAGAAAATTTTAGCGCCAACTTAGATAAAGCCAAAAACTACTCAGAAGTCTGGAAAATCGTCAAAGAAACCGCACAACGCGCACTGGGCAAACGCAGAAACGGTATGATGCTGTTTTTGGATGATTTACCCCTGCAACTTGGCGCCTACTACCCTGTGGGAACCAACAATATCGTCCTTAACCGCGCATTGGTGGAAATCGTTGAGGCGTCCCTTAGCGATAAACCAACCATTAACGCATTAACTTACAATCTGCTGCTCCATGAATACCTCCATGCGCTGGGAGAAATGTCAGAGGCAGGCGTCCGCGCCCAAGTCGTGGAAGTCGCGGCAAAAAGTTTCGGTGAAAACCACATCGCAACTGTTGTAGCCCGTAAGTCCCCGTGGGTTTTGCTAAAAGATATTCCGCTCGGTCCTTTTAATGCGCCAAAGAGGGTTATGGAGATTGTTCAGGATTTTGAAAAAACAGGTAAATACATAGTCTAAAAGCCAACCATCTCTTTACAGCAGTGCATTTTATGGAGTGAAGGTGGCTTTTTGTAAAAACCGCCAAAAAAACTTATATTCTTAGGGGTTTACACATCCACCCAACAATGGATTTGATAGCATATGTCAGAAGCAAGTTTACCTTTCAATGAAAAATACAGTCCAAGCA
>JBJKPJ010000318.1:0-9078 GCA_046706605.1 Bathyarchaeia archaeon
TCCCTAAACAACCCGAACTTAGCAGTTAAAGAAGTCGAAGAGTACCAATACAACTTCTATATTCAGGTCTACGAGAAGAACACTGGAATAGGCGCCTTTGAGCTACTGGTCAATAAGTACACTGGTAGCATCTATCCTGAGATTGGACCCAACATGATGTGGAACACTAAATACGGTATGATGCAAAGCGGCATCCTAGGAGGAATCTACGGAACCCCAACAGCCAACATGCCAGTAACAGCAACCCAGGCTGGAGCAGACGCACAACAATGGCTTAACACCAACATCCCAGGCGCAACAGTGGGCGAAGTCTTTCCATTCTACGGCTACTACCACGTCATGGCGGTAGTTAATGGCGAAAACTATGGCATGATGAGTGTCAACGGCTACACTGGACAGGTTTGGTACCACACATGGCATGGAGCCTTCATACAGGAGATGGATGTTAGTTAAACCACTCTTTTTTTCTTTATTTTTTTTAGTTTAAAGTTTAAATGGTGGAAAAATGTTAGAATATTCGAATAGGTCGCAAGACATGTCTGCATCGGAATTTGATATGACAATCTACGAGTTGCAAGCAGAAATATCCAAAACCCTGGCACATCCGATACGGCTCGCAATTTTACATAACTTAAAAAGCGGCGAGAAAACTGTAAGTCAACTCACCCAAACCATCGGAGCCAGTCAATCCAATATTTCCCAGCACCTTGCCATAATGCGGCAACGAGCAATCGTTAAAACCCGAAAAGAAGGCACAAACATCTATTACCGAGTGGCAAGCCCCAAAATAAGCCAAGCCTGCGACACAATGCGAGAAGTGTTGCTCGAACAGCTAAACCAAAAACAGGAAATGGCAAAAAGTTTCAGTTAAGGAGTTGATTGTTTATGGGTTGTGGATGCGGTTGCGGCTCAAGTTCTCGTGATGAACGAAGACAAGTGCCTCCCGAAATAAGGATGCTTCCGTGCAAGTATTGTGGAGCGCTCTTCCAGCAAACAGCAACATTCTGCCCCAACTGTGGCGCGAAACGAACAGTTTAACAATAAAGAAACTAATAGTACATAGAAGGTTGTTTTGATTGACTAAACTTAAAATTCTAACCTGTCTACTCATAGCTGCCTTTTTGGCAGCCTTTACACTACCTGCTTTAGCAGTGACCTATACCCCTGGTGTTTCAAAAGGGCAATACGTAAAATATGATAATTTCGTGGGAATCGGCCCTGGCACCGAAGCCTTCAATGACTACGACTACCTTAAACTGCAAGTCACCGATGTTTCAGGAAACACAGTAACGTTGCTCTCAACTGGGCAATACAAAAATGGAACAGCTATTCCAGGCAATGGCACGGTGTCAGTATGGAACATCGAAACTGGAACCGAAAACGGCGTTCCAAAAACCCAAGGACCAATCATAGCTGCAAACTTAAACCAGGGCGACTCAATACCACCCGCAAACACATACAAAGTAAATAGCACTGAAAGCCAAACATACCTCGGAGTCACTCGAACAGTAAACATTCTTGATGCAACAATCCCTACCCCTGACTACAACACAACGGTATCATACGTTTATGATAAAGCCTCAGGGATGTTGCTTGAATCAAACACGCAAACAACAGCTCAAGCCGATACTCAATCCATAACCACAACAGTGTCCTATAGCATAGTGGAAACCAACATTTTCAGTTCAAACCCCTCGCCCTCTATACCAGAGTTTCCAACTCAAACATTAGTGGCCCTGCTGATTGCAGCCATGGTTATCACAACAGCTCTTATTCTGTTCCTTAAAAGGAAAAAACACTAAGCCAAAGCAGTAGCCCAGAGTTCTAAATAAAAAAAATTCGAAAAATGATAAGTTTTCCTCCAGAAATACTGGAGGTTTTTTTTAGCTTACGAGGTCTCTTTTCATCTGTTCAAATTGTTCCTTGCTTATTTCTCCTCTAGCATACCGCTGACGTAAGATTTCTAGGGCATTATCCTGTTCAGTGTATGAACCGTAACGACCGCTGCCACATCCTGAGCCCCAACCGACGCCGCGCCAAATAACATACCCAACTATTACCAGCACTATCAGCCCTATAGGCATCACAAGGAACCAACCCCAACCGCCAAAGCCGCCCATCATTCCTCCGTATCCGTTGTAGCCGTAGCCGTAGGGGTTTCCATAGTTAGAAAACATTAAAACCGCCATTACAATGACAACAACAGCTACCAAGGCGGCAACTATTGCAACAATAGCTGTTGAAGAAATTCCTCTATTGTATTGTCTCTGCATTCAATTTTCACCTACCTATTAAGGGTAGTTATGCGATATAGGAATTGCCTGAAACAGATTGAAACAGATTTTCCCCAAGCCCACAGAAAAAAAATTGTGTTAGATTGTCTTTGGGCTAAGAAGAATGTTGCTGGCTAGCCGTAGCAGTTCCTCTTTGGATTCAAAAGACACTTGCTCAAGCTTACCAATATCCAAAACTTCACTCCCTAAATTAACCACAATGTTTCTCTTCATGCTACGTATCCTAAAGAAAACAAAAGTCTTGCCAGCCTGCTTTCTTGCCATACATATTTCCTTAATTACCTCAGAAGACAAAGCAAAACCCGGAGTCATAACCAGAACAAAATATTTGCTTTGCTCTAAGGCTTTATCACGAAAACTAGCCCACCCCTCTTGGGTGTCAACAGTTTGAGGAATATCTTTGCAGTCCTCAAACGTGTGTAAACCAAGTTCTTCTAATCCTGCTTTAAGGTGGTCAGCAAAGTCTCGCCCAGAACTTTTTTTGTAACAGAGAAACACATCAAAAGGCTTAGTATTTCCAGTTTTTGTGTCCTCTTGGCTTTTTGTTGCCATGCTGCGTTCAGGTCTGGGGCAGTAGATGTCGTCATGAGCTTCAGGTTCTGCTGGTTTAGTTTTGTTTTTTCGTGTGAAAACAAAATACAAAACAACCGCAATTAAGACGATGGCGGCTATTGAAATCAAAATACTGCCAATCACGCCATTATTTGATGGCGTTGTAATGATGTTGCCCATCATGTCATGGGTTATTACTGGTTCGTTGTTAAGTAAGAGGTAAACGCCAATTACTAGTAACAAAATTACAGTAGCCGCCGACACGAACAGAATCAAAAGCTGATTTGCACGCATGAAGTTAGGGGTAATTAAAACCAAAAATTAAAGGTTTACTCTTTAACCTCTACAGGGTTAGTCAGACTTAAGTGAAAGTCTTTAAAAAAGCTTTTTACCCAAACGGTTTTCAAATGAAAAACCGTTTTTCGGTCTAATCTTGTAATATTTTTGTGTACCTTATCTCTTTGTAAATTATTAATAAAAGGGTGTTTTTTATAAAAAAGTTGGTTATTTACCATCCGCCCATACATGGTCCATAGCCATATCCATTGCCGTAGCCGTATCCGCTTTGGTATGGTGCGTAAGGTGTGTAGGGCGTGTAGGGTGCTGGTGCTGGAATGGTGCTGTTTGTGGTGGGTGCTTGGGGTGCTATGTAGGGGTTGCTTGCGTAGTATGGCTGTTGGGGTGTAAAGCCAAAGCAGCTTCCTAGCCAGCCAAAAAAGCCTCCATTGTAGGGTGCTGCTGTGTCTGTGGCTGGGTTTGTGTAGGTTTGGTTTGCTGCTATTTGAGCTGAAGCTAAACCCACAACAACGAGGGCTAAAGCGCATATGTCGACTAAAGCTAAGATGATTTTTGTTTAATTCACTTGTTTATCACCACATCATAATATGTGCATAGACTGGTAAGATAGTTGCCTGAAACAAAACTGAAACATTCCTGAAACAATTTCCCCTTACAGAAAATAACCCGACATGTCTTCAGACGGTATCTTTCCTCAACCATTTTTTTAAATCCAACATTTCTCTTTCGCGTGCCTGTTAGCTGTGGATTAAAAGCAAAATATACCTTTAAGGAAACATGACTGACTGTAAACCAACGGCAAACTGGTTTTTAGCCGCCTGTCATAAGTGACATCAAAATGACATTGTCGCCGTTTTTGAGTGGTGTGTTGACGCCTTTGAGTTGGTCCATTAAGACGCCGTTAACCATAGTGACAAAAGTTGATTTCATTTCTTTTGCGGTTGGGTCGTAGACTTCTTGGGTGAACTGTTTGCCGTAGCGTTGGGCGATTTGGTCCAGAAGCTTTGCAAGTGTTGCGTCCTCGTTTAGGCTGATTTCTTCTTGGCTTTTGTTGGTGTAGGATTTTACTAGACTGATGTAGTGGACTTTTATCTGCATTTTTCGCCCTCGCCTCTGCTTGTGATTGATGGTTGATTCTGATATTTGTTTGCTTCAGAAAACAACTTTTTACCCTGAAAACTTTGTCTATTTCTCCCTCAATAACCCAACACCTTAATATACTGTCCGAATACCTAAATACTTCTCAAAATATCTTGGAGGAACAGGTTTGCTAGGTTACGCAGGAACTATCTTATACGTTGATTTAACCACAGGCAAAACCCGAACTGAGAAATTAAATGAAGAAGTCGCCAAAAAATACCTCGGCGGCATCGGGTTAGGCATGAAACTCTGGTTAGAAAACTCACAAGAAGGCGTTGCCCCGCTTAGCCCAGAAAACCCCCTTATTTTAGCACTTGGCCCCGTTTCAGGAACCATGTTTCCCACAGGCGGAAACGGACATGCCTTCATTTCTAAATCACCCGCAACAGGCGGTGTCGGTGAAGCAGTAAGCCACGGCACCTTCGGAGCAGAACTCAAACGCGCCGGCTACGACGCTATTATCTTCAAAGGCAAAGCTGACAAGCCAGTTTACCTCTGGATAGACGACGGCGCAGTCCAACTGCTTGACGCCTCAGCAATTTGGGGCAAATCACCTTTTGAAACTGAAGATTACCTCAAAAACGAACTTGGCGACTACTACGTTCGCGTCGCATGCATTGGTTTAGCAGGCGAAAAACAATCCAAAATTGCCAGCATACTAAACGAGAAAACACGTGCCGCTGGACGAACAGGTCTTGGCGCCGTCATGGGTAGCAAGAACCTTAAAGCCATAGCTGTCCGAGGCACCCACGACATCGTTGTCGCGAAACCCGACGAATTCATAGCCATGGTTAAGGAATTCCATGAACGCATGAAAGGGCCTGCTGCTAAGAAATACCGTGGACTTGGAACCTCCGAAAACATCACAATTCAAAATGAACTTTCCTGCCTGCCCACACGCAACTTTAATAGCTCCAAATTTGACGGAGCAGAAAACATTAGCGCCCAAGTTCTAAACGACCTATACATCGCAAAAATCATCGCCTGCAACTCCTGCGGCATGCGTTGTGAACACGAAGCCCTTCTCAAAGAAGGCCCCTACAAAGACACCATGGCACGAATGGAGTTTGACAATATATGGGCGCTTGGTCCAAACTGCGGAATAAGTAAGTTGCCCGTCATTATTAAAGCAGCTGAACTCTGCAACTTCTACGGTATCGATGCAACCAGTGCAGGCGTAATTGTTGGGTTTGTCATGGATTGCCACGAAAACGGCATCTTAACCCATGAAGAGCTTGATGGAGATGCTCACTTCGGAAACGTTGACGCGTTACTTGGGCTGATTGAAAAAATCGGTAAACGCGAAGGCATCGGCGAAATTCTTGCCGATGGTGTTAAAGTTGCAGCTGAAAAAATTGGCAAAAACTCTATGCAGCTTGCATTACAAATTAAAGGTTTAGAAGTTACAGGTTACGACTTGCGGTGCATGAAGACCACGGCGTTAGGTGCAGCGGTTTCGTTCCGCGGCGCAGACCACGGCAGAAGCGGTGTTTACACGCTTGACTTGCAGGGGAAAGTTGACCGCCTTAAAGCAGAAAAAGGCAGAGGTGCCCTTGTTAAAGGCGGTGAAGACATCTACGCCCTTATTGATTCCTTTATTATCTGCAAAAATATGAGAGGCACTTTATACAAAGAACTTGCCGAAATGGCTAAACTGTACACTCTTGTCACAGGCGCCGACATGACGCCAGAGCAACTGAGCTTGACAGGCGAACGCATAAACACATTAGCTAAACTCATTAACCTGCGCGAAGGATTTAGCCGCAAAGACGACACCCTGCCATGGAAAGTTATGAATCAACCCATCAAAGATGATGGACCCTCAAAAGGTGCAGTTGTAACCCAAAGCGAACTTGACTTGCTTTTAGACGATTATTACCAAGTCCGCGGATGGAGCCTGCAAGGTGTACCTACAAAAGAAAAACTACAGGAACTTGGCTTGCAGGATTACGAAAAAATAGTTGAGGCGTAAAAAGATGGTTCAAGTAAAAGAAAGAAAATTCATTTCCGCTGACCCAGAAAAATGTGTGGGCTGCCAAGTATGCGAGTACGCCTGCTCATTTGAAAAAGAAAAAGCCTTCAACCCAGTAAAATCACGTATCCGTGTGGTTCGAGTAAATCAGGTTGCTAACATGGCAGTGTCATGTCGTCGTTGTGAAGATCCACCCTGCGTTGCTGCCTGCCCAAGAAAAGCGCTATCCCAAGAGGAATCCACAGGAACCATCCTTTTAGACAAAGACAAATGCAACGGTTGCGGCTGGTGCATCGAGGCCTGCGACTACGGTGCCGTCATGATTCATCCTGAAACTAAAGTGGTCTATATCTGTGATTTGTGCAAAGACAACCCTGAAGGGCCCCAATGCGTGAAGTGGTGTCCCGAAGACGCAATCTCTTTGGTTACAAGCGACATGCTGGCACAGAAAGCCCGGCTTGACGCCATCAGAAAGCTCTTCCAAGACAAAAACAAAAGATAAGCGCCTTTAGCTTATTTCCCATTTTTTAGAAAATAATCCGCGTATTTCTTTGGGAAAATCTATTAATAACATCAGCGTCGTCCAATACCTAACTTGCAGTGATAGCGTATGCTTGACCAACTGCTTACAACCATAATTCTTGGCTTAATCCAAGGCTTTGCAGAGTGGCTGCCCATATCGAGCACCGCTCATCTTCGAGTCGCTGAACACTTCTTAGGATTTCAAGCCACACCGCTCTTCAACCTGTTTTTGCACATTGGCACCTTAAGTGTGGTTGTTTTCTATTTTAGGCACGATATCAAAATCATCCTAACTGCGCTAGTGCATCGGGATTTCCACTCAGAGCTCGGCAGATTCATCCCCTTAATCGTTGTTGCCACGATTCCCACTGCCGTAATCGGCTTACTCTACGACCAATTCCTTGCCGACAACTACCAAACCCTCCCAATCATGGGCGTAACCTTCCTGTTTGGTGCTGCCCTGGTTTTTTCCTCAAAATACGGCAAAGAAGACCAACCCCAAATTTCCACCCGTCGAGCTTTCGTCATGGGCGCCGCGCAGGGCGCGTCTATCTTTGCTGGTTTATCTCGAAGCGGCTCAACTATATCCACAGGGCTTTTGCAGGGAGGCAAACGAGAGATGGTTTTCAGGTTTTCTTTTCTGCTCTCAATTCCCGCCATAATTGGGGATTTGGGAGTTGAAGCTTACATGCAGCGGGGAACGCTGGTGTCAGGTGTCGGGGTTGGCCCCCTTGACCTTGCGATTGGTTTGCTGTTTACGGTGGTTGCAGGTTACCTTGCGATTGTGTTAGTCAAAAAACTGGTTTTAACTAAACGTTTCCACTACTTTGCCGCCTACACCTTCGCATTCGGCATCCTGCTCATTACTCTGGCGCTCTTAGGCTACTAAGATAGTCCCAAACACTTTTCTGCAACAACCCTTTCTCCTTTAAAGAGGAATGAGTTTGCCAGGTGAATTTGAAACAAAAATAAAACAATTAACTGACAACCCAACCAGCGAAAAACTTTTAGAAATGGTGAATTTGGCAGGATCAGAATTTCCATGCTTAACGTGCCCCTCAAACCAAGACTGCGGCACCTTCAAATGGTTCCAAAAGTGGTTCGGCGAACAAACTTCCAAGAGCGGAAGCTAAACACTTTTTTCTAATTCCACAACAAATCGCTCAAACACCTTCAACCCGCCCCGCCAAAAATCAGGTGCTGCCACATCCAAACCTACAAGTCTGCCCAACTCCAGCGGCGATAGGCTGCCTCCTGCTGACAGCAGCGATTTGAGTTTTGGCACAAACGCCTTACCCTCCTCCAAATAGCGTTCGTAAAGCGCGTATACGAACATTTGGGCATAGACGTAGGGGTAGTTGTAGAAGCGGTAGTTTGCCATAAAATAGTGCGGTTTCATGGTCCACTCTGCCTCCATTTCAGGCAGCCACCAGACGGCTTCTTTGAAGATGCGGTCGCGGCTGCGTGTCCAGTGCCTGCAAATTGTTGGGTAATCTAAATACTCATCCTGCTCAATTGAAGCGTAAAGCGCCTGCTCAAACCACACGCGGGCAGTAACTTGGAAAGCAGTCATCCCCGCCTCATCCAAAATCAAAGACAACAGAGCTTTGCGTTCAGCATCCGATTTTGCCCCCTCCAACAGCAAATCAGTTAACAAGAGTTCGCCAAAAAGGGAGGCGGTTTCCGCCGTGACCGAGGGGATACCCATGTTAAACAGGGTTTGGCTCCTTGAAGCATACCAATCGTGGGTGGCGTGCCCCAACTCATGCGCCAAGGTGAAAACGTCGCTTAGGGTGCCGTTGAAGCTCTGCAGGATGTAGGCGGATTTGCCTTTGTAGTGGCTTGCACAGAAAGCACCGTTGCGTTTGCCAAACCGCGGTGTAGCGTCGATATGTCGTTTCTGGAACATCGCTTTTATGGAAACAGCGTAATCTGAGTCAAAGTGGCTATTGGCATCTGTGACTAGGCGCTGGGCATCTTGGAAGCTAAATTTGAGTTCAGGCGACTGAGGTAGCGGTGCAACTAAATCGTAATTAGCCAAAACAGGTAGTCCCATCAGTTGGGCTTTGAGCTTGAGGTATCGCCGATAAACCGCTGCGCCCTCTTCCACGGAGGTAAGCAAGTTCTCGATGATCCACTGTTCGGTGTCGTTGCTAATCAAGCTGGACTCCATGGGTGACTGGTATTTTCTGCGTTTAGAAACCATCACCCAATCGTTGCAGATGCTTCGCAGCGCCGCCGAGAAGACCTCACCGTCTTTGCCCAGCAAACCGTAGATAGCGCGGTTGGCGGATTCGCGGG
>JBJKPJ010000319.1:0-23465 GCA_046706605.1 Bathyarchaeia archaeon
GTGTACCATTGCAAGCCGTTTTTTGTGCCCAAAAAAGCGCGGGGAGAAACGCCACTTTCGGTAAACAGGAACCGTTTGTACACTTTGCCTTCCAAGTCTTTTTCACCGACGACCAGTCCACGGTCAATTTTTACTTGGGAATAGTCAAAATCTGGGAAAGTTTGGCTGCAGTTAGCCATGGCTTTATCCAACAGATGAATGGCTGGAACTTGATATTTTTCGGCTAAATTGAAAATTGTCGCCGCATCAAAAAAGCACTCACGTTTATCTCCTGTGGTAAGAACAATCCGCGCAAATTCCCCATGCGCCGCATGGATAGCAAACTGCAAATCCTGCTGACAGTGCCGGGTGGGCTGCCCCGTGGCTGGACCACCCCGCTGATAGTAAGTTATCACAAGGGGAACTTCGTTGTTGCCTGCCCAGCCCAAACCTTCCGCCATAAGCGAAAAACCAGGACCAGATGTGCTAGTTGCTGCCCGTGCGCCCGCCAAGCAAGCACCAGATGCAGAGTTGACTGCGGCGAGCTCATCTTCAGTTTGGATAACTATAACGGCTTCTTGGTCTGCTTTGGTTTTGAGGATTTCATGTGCTTCAAGGTATTCGCTCTCGTCAGCCGCGGGAGTGATAGGATAGTAAGTTTGGACACGACAGCCGCCCACAACTTTGCCCATAGCCACTGCTTGGTTTCCTGTGAGGAAAATTCTTTTCTCGGTAATTGGCAGTTTTTCCAGTTTGTGCTTGAATTTTGTGGTGTCAAAGTTTTTCTCGGTGTAATCTATGGCGTGGTTGACGGCTGCGACGTTCATATCGGCGATTTTTTCGTGGAAGGTAGCTCTGATTGCGTCTTCTATAAGTTTGCGGTCATATTTCAATAGCGCAAACGAAACGCCGATAGTTAACACGTTAACCATCTTGGAGAGAGAACTGATTTTTTCTATGTGAAGCTTTTCACCAATTTCATTAAGCAAATCCATGTATGGAACAGCGAAAATCTGGACACCTTTCTGTTTAGCGTAATTTAGGAAGTCGTTTATGGTTTCGCCAACACCGTTCTGTTTCATGAAACCGTGAATATACTCTTTGTAATCTTCACTAAAAGTTGCAATATCCTTAAGCACATTAGCGCCAAGGTCGCGTGAATCAACAATAATGCCACCTTCACTCACGACTTCGCCGACATGCCGCACCACCGTCTCCGCATCAAATGCCGCAAGCAAATCCACATCACTGATGTTAGCCAGTGTGGGCTGCTTTGAGACACGTTGCAGAAAATAGCTGTGCATAGTTTTGATGTTCGAGTGGTATTCTCTTCGGCCAAACACCCACAAGCCGCCGTAGCCACAGGCTCTACCAAAAATGGTGGATGCCGTGTCAACGCCGCTACCTTGTGGGCCGCCAGCCATCCAGTTTAAACTTTCAATTACCATATCGTTTTCACTTGAAAATTTTATTTTTTGTTTTATCCGCCGCCAGTTGCTTTATCGTGTCCAATGCAGCATGTGCATTTGGCGGTTTCACCGCAGTAAGGGCACACACAGATACAATCGTCGATAAAGTTTCCGCAGTGTATACATCGAGGCTGATCTTGTTCACTCAATTTGCTTTGCCTCTGACATCATAAGTGGTGTAAGTTTAATGGTTTTAAGGTTTCGCAGAAACTCTAAGGGAGGGTAGTTGCTATTTGCGTTTTTTAAAACTAAAAAATGGAAAACAAAAAGTGAAAGGGAGCAAGTTTATTTGACAAAGTCGTCAAATGTCCAGAAGTGCTCTTCTTCCTGCATAATGATGTCTTCAAACATGCGCCTTGTGGTTGTGTCGCCGCGTTTTAGTGCTTCAGCAATGATTTGGCGGTAGAGGGAAATGGCTTGGCTTTCAAGAGCATGGTCTAAAACCAAAAAGTCCTGCGCAGTTTCGCCGACAACTGGCAAGGGATCAGGTTTTGCTACACATTCGCCTTCCAAAAGGTAGATGCGTTCACTGATTTTTTCAAGATGATCCATTTCCTGCATAAAGACATCTTTGAGAATTTTGCTTACAACGTCTGCTTTGTTGGTTCCAGTGACGGTTTCAAGTGTAGTGTTCTTCTTGCGCAGTTCAAGGAAAGCGGCTTTTTCATGCTGATTAGTGTATTGGATAATGCCTGTGATTTCTGCCTCAACGGCTTTGTTAAGCAAGTCAAAGTAGTCTTTTGTGTAGATTTTGCGCCATTCAGGCAGAGCGACTTTGCTTGGAGTGTCTTTTTCGTCTTCGAACTTGGTGTATTCCTGGAATTTGAAGAGGTGGTCTTCTTCGTCTTTGTAGATTTTCTCAAAAAGCTCCCGTGTATCCCAATCGCCGAGTTTTGCAGCGGTTTCGATGATTTGTCGGTAAAGTGCCAAGGCTTCTTCTTCGGCTTTTAAACCTAGTTTTGCGAATTCGCTTATGCTTTCGCCGACTGTAACTTTGCCAGATTTGGTTGTTGCTTGTCCGCCAAGATAGTAGATGCGTTCCATGATGGCGGCTGCATGTTTCATTTCGACGATTGCAAGTTCTCTTAGAATTGCGCCTACGGCTTCGTAGGTGGTTTTACCTAGCAAGATGTTTTCGGGAATGGTTTTGCGGATGAGTTTTTCCATTTTAGCATGTTGAAGCATGTATTGAAGTGAAACTTGAAATTCGCGTTCAACTGCTTTATTTAATAAATCAATGTAGTCTGGGGTGGTTTTAACAGCCATAAACAATCACAACTTTTCACGTTGAAAGGAGCAATAACTCAGATATAAAATTTATTATTTAAATACCTCCAAGAAAAATATGTTACATCATGTTTTTTGTTACTGAAGAGGTTTACCGCAGTTTGAGCAGAACAATGCTTCTGTCCTGTTTTCTTTTCCACAGTGAGGACAACGTTTCATTGGCATAGAGTTTGGTTGGGGGGCAGGCGGTGATATGAAGGGAGTTGGTGAGATGGGAGCGGGTGTTTTAAGCTTGTGGAATCCCATTGCAGCAAAAATCCACGCAATCCATGTAACAAAGGGTATTATTGCCCCTATTAAAAACAGTAGTCCAGCAGTTCCAAAATTGTCAATTCCAGAGTTTTGTTTCAGCTTATTGAATGCACCCATGTAAAGCCAACCAGTAACTAATGCAAAAACAATAGCAACAGCAATAACGACCAAATATTCGATAATGATCTGTGAAAAAGACGTAGTTACCGGCGATGTGCCTGCTTGTGATAGTTGAGCAAAAGAAAACAGCATGTTGGCAAATTCTAAAACTAAAACAACCACTGCGGAAACTATGCTGAGTATAAAGCCGTATAGGATATTTTTGAAAATGGCTGGTTCACGATAATAATTGGACAAGCGGTACATAGCTACCATAAATAGGATAAAGCCAACTATGCCAATGACTCCGGCCACAATAAGTAATATGAAAAATCCGCCAAATACCCAAGATGATATGTACGTCGGGACAGCAGAAGGGTTGGCAAAGAGGGCTACAATTAAAGCCATTAAACTAACAAGACCGATAACCGGCAAAAGTAGGTAAATTAAACTGCCAGAATAACCCAACTTTGCACCCGATTCAAGCGACATGATTTAGCCTCGAAGGTTATTTGGTGCCTTTTATGGATAAGCTTTTGGTAGCCCGTATGGTTGCGTGAAGATTACAACTATTTTATATTCAAGAAAAAGCAGCGCCGGCGTTTAGCGTCTTGCCGCGGTTCTTGCGCAAGCATCACTGCAATACTTCGATTTTGCGTTAAAGGTGGTGTATTTTTTCTTGCAGACTGGACATTTCTTTTCCATACAATTTCCCGCCAACAATATGTGAGAGGTAGGTATATAGGTTTAACGAAGGTCAAACTGTTCGTTACTTCGAGGACTCGTCGCATTTGTCTTTGTAGGGCGTGCTCAAAACATCCTTCACGCGGTTAGTGATGACTGGTCCCAACCCGTTGACGGCTTTTTCCCAGTCATCTACATTGATGAGCGCATTTAGGGGGGTTTGGTATGAACCTAAAATCGCCGTGGCTTTTTCGCGCCCGATGCTTGGCAAACTGGCAATGAAGTAGATCTGTGCGTCGGAGAGGGTGTCACATTTCTTGAAAGCATGCACGATTGCGCTTCGTTTTTCGACCAGTTGCTCTTGTCGTGCTGCAGTGTAGAGGAAGTCTATGGTTTCTTTTTGGCTGGCGGTGTTGATAATACCTATGCCGTTTTTGGCGAGGTTAAACATGGCGCCCCAGATGGCTTGCGGCTGGATGTTGCTGTATTTGTAGATGATGGGCATGTAACCTTCCAGTACGATGAGGGATTTGGGGTAAACGTCTTTTAGCCTGAAGAGTTGCTCAAAAAGGAAGCGTCTTGTCAGAGTGTAGACGAAGTCGTTGACAGTTTTGCGTTCAACGGCGCATTGGTCAGAGAGGATATAGTCACCTTTTTCGAGCATTTGGGTTTTTACATTGGCGCCCTTTTCCACCAGTCCTTTGACGATCTTTTGTGCGCTGCTTGCCTCGCGGCTATCCACAATGACAGTGTCCTCATCGCCCGGGTCTTTTTTCTCTTTAATGAATGGAACTAACGTTTCAGTGCCAGACATGTGTCTCCCTTTCAGAGGTGCGGTATGGAAAAAGCGGTTAATGTTTTTTTCTGTTATTTTGTAATGGGCAGCCAGCTTGAGGTTTCTAAAAAAAGGGATAAAAGTGGAAGTTTTAGGTTTTTCCACTTGATGACGAGCAGGTCAAGTCTGAGCCTTATTGTTGTAGCAGCCACCAAAGCGATGTCTTGGACGCTACAGATTCCTTAAGCTGCTTGGAACCTGAGCTCATAGCTTGGATGCTTCAACATTATGCATGTTCAGCCCATGAAGGCAAAGTTTTAGTCGCGTACTAATTTTTCGCTGTTTAGATTAGCACGCTTCAATGCCTTATGCATTGCATCTAAAGCTTGCTCCTTGACCTACAAATACAGGTTTGTTTTGGTAAATTATAAATTTTGCGACATCTATGCTACAAAATCAGACAAAACTGCACCATTTGAAACAAACGGGTATTTTGCTAAAAACCAACCACCCAAACGCAAATCAACCCGAACTGGTTCCGCCGCCATTTTCCAGCCGTACCCGTTTTCTTCTCCGCAAAGCAAGCGAAACCAACGTCAACATCACAGGAATCTCAATCAGCGGCCCAACCACTGTCGAAACGGCAACCATAGGCATGGAAGCAAAGGCAGTCAGCGCGATGGCTATGGCAAGCTCAAAGTTTCTGCCTGTGCTGTGAAAAGCCATAGTGGCTGCGTCTTCATAGTTGTAGCCCAGCTTTCTTGTTGTAAAGTAAACTATATTGAAGAGCAAAAAGAAGAACAGCACCACAGGGATTGCCATCTGCCAAACCAGCGACGGATTGTCCAAGATGACTCCGCCGCGCAACGCAAACATAACCACCATTGTGAAGAGCAGAGCGAGCAATTGCAGGGAATCAAAGTAAGGGATGAGACGGTTATTGAACCATTGTTGGGATTTGCGTTTGATGATTTCACGGCGGGTAATTGCGCCCAACAGCAACGGCAGCCCAAGGTAGAGCAAGATGCTTTCTCCAATGACACCGATGTCGATTGAAACATAGGTGCCAATTAGCAAGGCGATAAACAGTGGGGTGGTGATGATTTGGATTATACTGTTCCACGCCATCAAAACAATACCCAGCGGACCATTGCCTTTGCACAAATCCGTCCAAACCAAAACCATCGCAATACACGGCGCCACACCCAGCAAAATCAGCCCCGTCCACAGGTACCGCGCAGTGGTCAAGTCGATGAGTCCAAGCGAAGGAAACAGCACTTCAAAAAACACGTAGCCCAACCCGAACAATAGGAAGGGGTTTATGAGGTAGTTGAAGAAAACGATGATGCCTGTTTGTTTGGGGCTTTTTACGGCTTTTTTTAGTTCCCCGATTTCGATTTTGGTCATGGCGGGGTAAATCATGAAAAACAAGCCGATGGGAATACCGACTTCGAGCGTGCTGCTGAATTCTGGCAGGTACTTGCCAAGTGCGAGCCCGATTACAATGCAGATAGCAATCCAAAGCGCGAGGAGTTTGCTTATCCAGCCTAAAGTTTGGGGTTGGTTTTCACATGCCATGCTTGTTCACCGCATCTATTGGTTTTCTGTAGGGCTACAGGTCATTTGGGCGATGACTTCTTTCTGCAAAACAGCCACCAACTCGGCGTCTAATGCATTCACCACGTCAAGGACACGGTTGTCGATGAGGGAGTACATTCGTTTTGTGCCATCTTTTCTGCAGCGGATTAAGCCTACGTCTTTGAGGATTTTGAGGTGGCGGGAGACTACGGGTTGGATGAGGCTGAGGTGGGGAATTATTTCGCAGACACATTTTTCGCCTGTGCGGAGGTATTCGAGGATTTCGAGGCGGTCGGTTGCGGAGAGGGCGTGGAAGATTTGGGCTTTAAAGCGGGTTTGTTGGGACATGGCTTCCACAAAAGTATATAACAATATTTAAATATTTACATTAATAACTTCTTTTTTAATCGTCCAAAACCAAACAAGGGAAAAAACATTGACCGACGGCCACATCCACATCCGAAGCTGGAATGAATACAAACGAACCATCCAAGAAAAACAACCAAAATCAATCGTCTTCATCCTGGAACAAAACGGCTTCTCCAAAAACAAAGAACTCACAACCCTCAAAATCATCATGCTCCACGACCAACGCTACTACATCTTCTACGACTTCCCCAAAGGCAACACCCTAAGAGAAACCAACATTCCATTCCACAAAGACAAAAACGGCATCCCAAACCTCGACGAAACCGAAGTCAAAGCCTACCTACAAAAACAGTTCCCAAATCTTGAAGTTTACTCGTTTTGGACAACCTAACAGGTGAACAACATGTCTGAAGAAGAAACATACAAAGGGATTCCTCGAGAAAAAATCCTCTGGGATCCAATAATCAATTACAAAAAATGCGTGTCCTGCGGCAAATGTGCAGAGTTCTGCCACATGGGCGCCTTCAAGTTCGAAGAAAAAGACGACAAAAAACAAACCACCGTCGTTCCCAACCGATGCGTGGTTTTCTGCCATGGTTGCGAAGATGTCTGCCCCGAAGGTGCAATTACACACCCATCTGATGAGGAAACCCAAAAGTTAATTGAGAAACTGCAAAATGCAGCATTATCATAGAGAGCCTGCAAACGCATGCATCAATTATCAATGAATCAACGACTAAAATATTTCAGGTAAGATGGAAAAATGGATAAAACAAAAGTAATTTTTTTGTGTATAGGTAATTCCGCGCGGAGCCAAATGGCTGAAGCGTTTCTAAAAAAATATGCTGGAGATTACTTTGAAGTTTACAGCGCGGGCTTTGACCCCCGACCAATCAACCCGTTTACGGTAAAAGTAATGAAAGAAGTAGGGCTAGACTTGAGTTTACAGTATCCTAAAGACCTGAAGCAGTTTTTGGGAAAAATTCACTTTGGAATAGTGATAACAGTCTGTATCAAAGCTGAAGAGAAGTGCCCAACTACCCCAGGAGTTTCAACTCGGCTTTATTGGCCTTTTGAGGACCCAGCGGCTTTTGAGGGGTCAGAAGAAGAGAAATTAGCTAAATTTCGAGAAGTAAGAGACCAAATTAATGAGAAAATAAAATCATGGCTTAAAGAAAAAGGAATTACAGAAAAAATTTCAGACTCAAAAAACTAATAGTAAATTGAGAAAACATAGAAAAAGGCGTGTAAAATGAAAAAAATACTGTTTGTATGTGTGGAGAACGCTGGGCGGAGCCAGATGGCTGCGGGGTTTGCTCAAAAGTACGGCAAAGACAAAGTTATCGCATCCAGCGCAGGCAGCAAACCCGCCGAAAAAATAAACCCAGTAGTAGTTGAAGCCATGAAAGAGCGGGACATAGACATTTCCGACAACAAGCCCAAACTTTTAACCACCCAGATGGCGATGGATGCCGACTTGATTGTCACCATGGGCTGCAACGACCAAGTCGCCTGCCCAAGGTCGTCCCTTAAACAATCCCTCGACTGGAAGCTGGAGGACCCCAAAGGCAAATCCAAAGAGAAAGTGCGACAGATACGCGATGACATTGAAGCCAGAGTACAAGAGCTTCTGGCAAAAGACTAAGGAGGACGGCATTTGGGATTTTATGTTGGATTAAAAGAGAAAACTAAACCCGCCATTTTTGAGTCCGCCACAATACCCACTAAACAGACTCATCCACAATTTGACTTCACCTATGGTCCCTTCAACACGCAGCAGGACGCCCAGCGATACGTTAGCGCGATGGATGACGTGGTCTGCGGCGAAGGCTAATTGCTCTATTCAAGTTGGCCTTTAATTGCGTCTGCTTTAAGTCGTAGCGCATCTTGCGCATCCTCAAACTCTAAACATGCTGCTTCGTATTTTTCGGGGTTTTTCAAGCTACAATGTTCCTCTTTCCAGTTTATGCAGTTTTTTCTGTTACAAACAGGAAAATCCATACAAATTCGCCATTTTTTATTTGTGCAAGGTTAATCAAATTTCTACTTTCTGACAATTCCATACCACACGAAAACTTTTGCCACAACTGGAATAAGTGCGCCCACGGCCATCCTTGGCAGCACCGTGAACAACAAACCATCCAGCCCCGTTACCACATTGGCACTGGAGAGCTGGAAAACACCAAACAGCAAAATGCCCCCGATGGCGGTTGCGACTACTCCAGATATGATCATTCGTTTGAAGTCGTCGGAACGCTTGTTTAAAGCTCCCGCCATGTAGCCTATCAGCATTGCGCTAACTACATAGGCTAAAAGCACCGTTCCCGAGCCTGAGACGCTGTGGAAACTGTTTGCCCAATACAGCGCGTAAAAACTGCCCATCAAAAAGCCGCTGGCGCCGCCTGCCCACTGATTCCAAACCAACCCCAACATAAGCGGCACAACAACGATTAAGGTGAGTTCGAAGAGTTCCATAACTATTCCTATTACAATTCCGCCGCTGTCAGATTGAAAACCAACCAAAGAGGGAAGTTTTGAGATGCCCACAATAATTAACGCCACAACAACGGGAACCACAATACCAAATAACATGTCATTTTTGCTCCACTGCCTCCAGTTCTGCCCCATACAACCGCCATCCTGCTGGCTTCCTATTTGTTAGGCATTTACTTTTAAGAGTTGCCACCCACAATGCATTTGGGGAAGTGGGGTCGGCAACATATTTATTAGGAAAAGCCGAGGGGTTAATACCTTAACACGTGCAGGGGTCGCCGAGCCAGGTCAAAGGCGTAGGCTTCAGGAGCCTATCCCGCAGGGGTTCGTGGGTTCGAATCCCACCCCCTGCACCATCATGGTAAAACATAGAGGGGGTTTATTATGCTGGCGATAGTGGAATTTTTGGCTGTGACTTGCTTTTAAAACTGATTAGAGAGAGCGTTTCTTAAAGTATTTAAAGCTTAGTGACAAGGGGATTAGTGGGTGAAAAATTTGAGGTATGGAACGATTGTTGGCAGAATTGGCATTATTCTGCTTCTTACAGGGGTTGTTATTGCTTTTGTTAGTAAATTCAGGGAGATCCATCGTTTAAGTAGCACCATGGTAACCTACATTTGGGTTGGACTAATCATTGTTGGGGCTATTTTGTCAATTGTTTTTGTTATTGATTTTGCGTCAAAAGAGCGAAAACACCAGCGTTTGTCCTAAAATTTACCCAACCCAGGCACGCGCTGGTCCAGATGTTTATAGTTATCATTATATATTTTTAACTGCCTCATTTTGACGTAACAGTGGCAGGTAAAAATAGCGGTTTTTGTAACATAACAATTACACAGACCCTACGTTACCCAAAGTCTATATTGATAACCAAATGCCTAAAAAGCAAGGTTATAGCAAAGGTCCTGATAACTACTATCTTTGGTATACAACAATTTCGGGACACACTAACTATCCATCATATTTACAAAACCTTCATCTTTAGCACCCACTTCTGCGATTATGGCCAATGTAATCTTCGCGGCTATCACTGTTACCTTTTTTGTTATCTCCATTTTACTGCTGGTATAGAAGGCATAGAAAATACTGACTCAGGTCAAGAAACTTTGACTCAGCCCAGTCAAAAAAGTTTTACGAGTAGGTTTTTATCGCCTTTGTTTTTTAGTGTTATTATGCGAAGTGTAGGTGAGAGTTTCGCTTTATTTCTTGTTTTCATTTTCATAATGTGCTCTGCTATAATTCAACCTACTGTGGGTTCAGTTACACCCTCAAATGACACTTCAGCGCCCGCCATCCAATTCCAAAAAATATATGGAACGGGAAGAACTGAATACGTTTCTAATCTGATTCAAACAAGCGATGGGGGATACGCCTTTTTGGATTGCGGCAAGTCTTACCAAACACTTTTTGTTCCTTCAACACTGTTCAAACTTGATTCTTCAGGTAACATGCAGTGGAATAAAACCATCAATTTGTTTACAGCGTCAAACATCATTCAAACCAGCGATGGAGGGCTTGAAGTAGCAGGAGAATGGAATACATACGGCACGACCTACCAGACTACGCCGGCAATTATAAAACTGAATTCGAAAGGAGATATGCAATGGTATGAAAATACAAGTTCGGTTTTAAACTTAGCTACTGCCGCATCAAGTATTCAAACTAGCGATGGAGGGTTCGCTTACTTTGAAGCAGGAAATGCTGTTTTGAATCCGCCCACTGCCACAGTGCCGCCTACCCTTGTGAAAACCGATTCAAATAACAATACACAATGGATTGACAATCTCCCATATTCAGGTCCTGCCAATTATGAGAATGGTATCATCTGGTTTCCTTTTAAAATATTTTCCATTATTGAAACATCTGATGGAGCACTTGCAAGTCTTGGCATCGCAGACCCTATGTTGACTCCTCAAGGACTATGGGGCTATATTTACTTGATAAAAACTGCTCAGTTTTTGCCCTCGCCGTCACAAAGTCCTCTATCGACACCTTTACCAAGCCCCACACCAACTCCAACTACGATTACTGTTACCGAAATTATTCTAATAATTGCACTTATATCAGTAGTTGTTTTCTTAAGTATTGTTCGGTTAATTTATCGAAGGCAACGAAAAAACCAAGCAGGTCAAGAAACTTTGACTACCTTAGTAGGATGCTTTACGAATAGGCTTTTATCGCTGTGTTCTAGCAAAAGTACTAAGAGGGCTCAACATTAATATCGAATTGAGGAAACAAATACGAACAGGGCAAGAACTCTAATAATTATAGCGTTTCTTTGCGTTGTCGTTTTGACCACTGGCTGGTTTATTGAAAAAACAAACGTTGCCAAAACAACCAGCGAAAACCACACCAGCCCATATGTGGCAAGTTTTAAAAGAACAGTAGCTTGGGAGGGAGTCTCAGAAGGCACAACTTGGAAAACCGTTTCAGAAGCCAATATAACTCTTGTTAACCCAACCGATAAAACGTTTAGCAATCTAAACATGACACTAAACGTTGACGGATCAGACTTAGTGTGGTACTCTAACTACACTGTCAATTGGACGTCTATCCCTGACCAATTGGACAATCAAACTGCAAATGTAAGTTTTACTCCACAAACGCTAATTAACCTTGAACCAAACCAAACCAAAACCATCACCGTTTTCTTTCCTGACTTTGACTGTTTCCAATTTAGCTCCCACACAATTCAATTCTCTATGTCACAAAACAGGTTTGGAGACATCATCAACGACCAAACATTAACCGTACCACAAACCATGGTTTACCTAAAGATAGCAAATTACAGCCAAATAGAAACTGATGAAAACGCATACGGTTCATATTATAATGCCACTTTGAAGGAAACTATGGTTACCTTGGAACACCCAAATTTCTATCAACGATATGTCAATTTCTCAATTTTTGATTTTTATCCAGGAAATGCTCAGTTAATGGCAGCTATGGGCATTCTCGGCATTACTTACTTTAATGTTACTGTAATAAACAACAGCACATTTTCAGTAACTAACGTATCATTATATGGTAGTCCACTACAATATCCATTTTACGGGTTATGTGGTGGAGCAAAGCCTAATCTTGTTTTGGAGCCAAATGACACCTTGCTTTTCCCAATAGGACAAAGCACAATTCCATCAAACGGCTATGTAACCGGCTATATCGTTAATAATTCAACATCTACAACCCCAACTCCCACGCCTTCGCCAACTTCAACACCAGCAACCAATCCAACGGCAACACCAACTGCAACACCAAACCTTTCATCAGCGATACCTGACACCAGTAAACGAATAAGCATAAGTGTAACCGCTCTTAACACAGCTCATTTATCGATTCAATGGGACCCCATTTATTTTGTTCATGTAACTAACAATAGTACTTCTTCAATAGCGGTGGTTTCAATAATTTGCACAGCTATCGATGACCAAACCAATTTTGTCTTTTGGAATGGAACCCAAATTTTAAGTCCCAATACAAACGAGAAATTTTCAAGTGTAAACCCCTATGACAGCTGGCCTATGAACGACATTTATGTTTACTACATGGTTTCAGGGCAACTCTTCGCGTATAGCCTCACTCATATACCATTACCAACCTATTCCCCAGCACCTACCTCATAATTTTTTAGGCATCTAAAAACCGCTGACTGAACAAACAAAAAATCTTGGATCCCGAATTCAGAAATGATTTACCTATTCTTTCCTGATTTAACTCAGCGGTCGTTGAAATGATGATTCTTCCCCGGATTCCAAGATAGCCAGACCAAACCGCAACCAACCCAATAATACAACAATACCGCCAGAAACATGTGAAATTGCACCTGAATTGCTAATGTCGGTGAAATAGCTAAGGTTTTTTGATTTGATGTTTCCGCATTTAGGGCAGGCAGGCAAACAAGTCACCGTTTCCTTTTTTCTTCATCAGGAGACAGGATACAATATGAAGAAATGTTGTCGCAAATAACCAACAATGTCTGAAACTTAAAGACCTAATTTTGGGTTCTATTTTTGAGACACACAACTTGGCAGGCGATTTATTTTTTTCTTGCTTTGCCAATTCAAAAGCTTTATTTTTATAAAATCATCAACCTTAAAGTAGAAAATGAAGCCGAAAACATGGGTCATCTCGATATTCACGTTGCTATTCTTAGTTGTGTTAGGAACGGGAATATTTTTGAACCACGCTACCCAAAACTCAAAAACCGCGTCCACGCCCATCCGTATTGCCTGCGTGGGCGACAGCATAACGGAGGGCTCCAATTATCCTAGTGAGCTTTGGATGCTGCTTGGCGCTAACTATTCGGTGGGCAATTTCGGTGTGGGCGGAACCACTGTTTCGCTGAATGCTACGTCACCCTACATGGATACGTCGGCGTTCCAAGATGCTAAGGACTTTGAACCCCAAATCGTCATCATCATGCTGGGAACAAACGATGCCCACCCCGCAGTGCAGGCGTGGAATCAGAGTTTTGTGGACAACTACGTAGCTTTGGTGCAGAGTTTTGGGGCGCTTGACAGTAAACCGCAGATTTGGCTGGTAAAACCACCGCCGATTTTCATGGATGGAACCGGGCTTAGTAGTCAGTTTTTTGATTCAGTGGTAATTCCTGACATTGGGCAGGTGGCAGAGAGGCTAGGTTTGCCAGTAATTGATGTGTACTCAGCGTTGGCGGCTCATCCAGAGTATTTCCCTGACGGCGTTCACCCAAACGAGGCGGGTTCGCGTTTGATTGCCCAAACGGTTTTTGGGGCGATTATGTAGAAATGTTGTACACATGTTGAGTTTGGGTTGTGATTGGAAAAGTTTATTTCTCCCCCAGTATCGCAGATATTACGATATAAAACTTAAGGAAGCGAGATGAATGTTGTCACGAAACTGCGACGGATGCTCAAGAATGCTGGTTGAATGCAAACAGCGATTCAAACAAGTCTCCGTCGGAGAAAAAGTCTACTGCCCAGACGGAACAGCCCACCTAATAGACAGCTAAACAGCCCAGCCCAAAAAAGGACACCAGCCTGTTTGGAGCCTACTAATAACTCATTGCAGAAATCTACAAAGGATAGGTCGCTATCGACGCTTTCAGTGGTCATTATCATGTTGAAAATCATTGTTTAAGAGGAAAAGGGGCTGTTGGCTGATTTTCTATCCGAATGCGGGATTTGCCCTGTTGGAGGATTAATCTGTACAAGGCAGGGTGAGACTGGAATCACGCTACTGTTTGCCGAGCCTTTGTGGTTAGGAATTTAAGCAGCCGACGCATAAACCATCTCAACAAGTGAAACGCCATGCCCTATGACAAAGAAGAACTTGAAAAATTCCGTTTATCGGGCAAGATTCTGCGGGAAACCCGTGAAGAGATGCGTAGCTACGTTCGGGAGAACATGTCTGTCCTTGAGGTCTGCGAGAAAACTGAAGCCTTAATTCGCCAAAAAGGCGGCAAACCAGCGTTTCCCTGTAACGTCAGCATAAATGAGGTTGCCGCACACTACACTGCAACCCCCGACGACACCCTAACGATTCCTGAGGGCTCCACGGTTAAGGTGGATTTGGGCGTGCATATTGATGGATATGTGACCGACACTGCCTTCACAGCGCCATTTAGTATGGATGGCAGAATTATGACAAGCACTGCGGAACTTGCCCTAAAAACCGCCATCGACAACATGTATGGCGAAATGCCGCTTGGCAAAATCGGCAGCCTAATTGAAGGCGTTATTAAAAACCGTGGTTTTCGACCAATCAGCAATCTCACAGGGCATAGCGTTGGCAGATACCTAATTCATGCTGGAACATCTATCCCTAACGTTTCACAGGTTACTTTTTCCAAAGTCCACGCAGGCGAAGTTTATGCGATTGAGCCTTTCGTTACGTTTCCAGACGCCATTGGACGTGTGGATGACAGCCCGCAGATAACGATTTATCGGCTTTTGAAGGCTAAATCAGTTAAATCGGAATATGCGAAAAAACTCCTCAAACACATAGAAGCCAACTATCGGACGTTGCCTTTTGCTGAACGTTGGCTTGCTGGTGTGGTGCCAAAAGAGCATCATAAAGCCGCATTTAAGGAGTTGTTTAAGGAGAAAGCAATTATGGGTTATCCTGTGTTTGTGGAAGCCAGCAGAAAAGTTGTGGCTCAAGCTGAGCACACAATTTTGGTTAAAGAAGATGGGTGTGAAGTTTTAACCTAAACTATACTGAGTAGGTTTTTTCTTTTTCTTTAACTTCCTTGTAGATGGCTGTTACCATTTGTTTGCCACCGCATTTCTGGCAGTTTTGGTCTAGTTCTTTGAACACGTAGTCGCCGCGTTGGAATTCGCGGACAGTTTTATTGTTGCATTCTTTTACAGTGCATTCAATAGTTGTCATCATTTTTGGGGTTTCAATTTTCATTTCTGTTGCTGACCTCCGAGTTTGGAAGAGCAGGAAAAACGAAAGTGTCATCGCGATTAAACCGATGCCGGCTAAAATTCCTGCCGTTAGCTGGTCTGTAACGTTTAGGGCTGTTGAGTAGGTGTATGCTGCGATAAATAGCGCAATTATGGCAAGCGCCATCACCACAAGCACAATCATGGTGAGGTAGGAGGAGATTTTTTTGTTTGCTGATGTTGACAGCGATTGATGTATTATCATTATTGCCCGACTCCGATTGAGTTGCCGACGCCGACAATTATGACTTTGTCGCCTTCTTTTGTGCGTTCCTGCACTACAGATTTGACTCGTTCAATTGCTTTATCGACAGCATCGTTGATTTCTCTACGCATAGGTGAAACAGCGTCACCGATATCCTGCTTTATTATAATAGCGTAGTTGGGTATCTTGTATTTAGTTAGTTTCTCTTCAATTTTGAAGGCATCCACACCTGGACCGCCTATAGCGGCGCCAATACCTTCGGCTACTTCGCCGACCATTTCGCCTTCAAGCTTTAAGCCTGCGTCAACCATGACTAAGCAGCCGATTTTGCCTTCATTTTCCTCGATGACTGTTACCACTGCATCGCCTGGTTTGCCGACGTTTCCGCCTGGACCTTCAGCTTTGACAACGTATGCTGTGCGTCCCTCTATGGGTACGGTTGCAACCACACAGTCTTTGGGCAGTTTGCGGGTTTCGTAGCCATGCATCAATTTCGCCGCTACAAGTGGTCCTGCGCCGTCGCCGATTGGTTGCCCATACGCAAACGCTTTGAGGGCGCTGGAGTAGGCTTCTGCTTCTTTCATAACCATGGGCAGAATCATTTGGAGCTGCATGATGACATAGAGGCTCAGTGTCTTTTTGCCTTGAATATAGAAGTGGCGTACAACTTTGTAGATGAAGTTAAGTGCCATCGCGGCTTCCAGCGTGTTTTCGAGGTTGTTAACTTGTACTTCGTCGCTTGAGGGTGCCATGAGTTTGACTTCTTCTTTTAGGCGTTCATCTCTTGTGTCAAGTATGTGGTCAAGTTTGTAGACGATACCCGCGGGATCCATGCTCTGTGGCCCGATGGTGAAGTATTCTAGGTATCGGTCTACGCGTGGGGCTGGGTCAACGGTTGGTTTGCCGATTTCTTTGATGGCGTCTATGGCGGTTTTTCTGCCTTCTTCTTTTATGTGGCGCAGCTTGTGAAGACTGTTTTCAACTTCACGAATCATGACGTACATTTGGATACGTTGTCCGTAGAATATGAGCACTATAAAGAACACATAAGTTAAGAGGCTAAGGATCTGAGTGATGGAGTCACCTGAGCCGCCTAAAAACTGGTTAGTATGTATCGCCGTTGATGGAAACAGATTCAAGGTATGCACCACTTCTTTCACAAACTATTCTCGGTTACCTATAAAGCTATGCTAAATCCCACTAATAATTTTAGGTTAAAATAAAGATGTTGCCAGCTTTCCCAGGTTCACGTGGCCTAAGACCACACTACAGCTGGGAACGGAACACGGTTTAACTTCTGAGTTCGGAATGGGATCAGGTGGAACCCGTGTCCTATGACCGGCAGACATCCATAACTGTTAACCGTTTCCTTATATACCTTTAGTTTTCATCAGCAGTTTTCGTTGGAAAATCCCTGGTTGGTTACGGCGTTTTAGGGCTTATAGATTTTGGGATCCAGCAACGCGAAGTTGTTGCCTCCTGCATGGTATAGCATTCGTACCCGTTTAATGTCATATCCACCATCAGCAAATACACCCATGTCCGCGTAAGCTTCCAGAATTTTGCCAACAAAAATCGTGTGGTCACCTGTAGTAAATTGCCCGTCCACTTCGCACTCTAAGTGGGCAATGCATTCCTGGATGGCGGGGGCTTTGACTTTTTTGGCTGGAATGGGAGTGAGGTTGGCTTTTTTGAATTTATCAAAACTTCTGCCCGTGAGTGAGCCGCAGGCGTAAACTGCCTGAAGTATCTCCATTGTTGGGATGTTGACAACAAACTCTCCTGATTCTTCGATCAGAGCGTGGCTGTGGCGCCCTGCTCCAAGACTGATAGCTAAAAGTGGCGGGTTCATTGAGGTGGGCATTGCCCAAGCTACAGTGGTAATATTGGCTTTGTTGCTGTTGCCGATGCATGAAACCAGAACGGTATGCATGGGATGAAGAAGCCTGTATGCCATTGCGTAGTTTATGGTTGTTTTGGTAGACATAAATTCACCTTTACTTTGATTTGGACGCCGCAGGGTTTATTTTCTTTTTCCCCAAGCTTAGTGACCCGTTATTTTGTGAATGACGCTAATTACAAGTTTGCCGTGAGCTGTTTGCACTAATCCCATG
Organism: Bathyarchaeia archaeon; assembly: GCA_046706605.1. Taxonomy (GTDB): domain Archaea; phylum Thermoproteota; class Bathyarchaeia; order Bathyarchaeales; family Bathycorpusculaceae; genus Bathycorpusculum. The sequence goes on from JBJKPJ010000319.1 coordinate 17,733, forward strand.
CGCAGGTGAATTGGAATTTCTTCTTTTTCTCTTCGAAAGTTTACTGTGTGTATGTCAATTTGCCCATTTTGCTGCAATTTATCCATAAGTCCAGTTTTGTCGGTTTCTGGAATTTGTAGCAGCGAAAGGAAATTCATGTTCAGTACTTGGTTACAGGAGTAACCGAATAGCTCGCAAGCGGCAAGGTTAACGTATACAAATTCGCCTTTCAAATTAGCTAAGAATATGGCTTCAGTTAAATTGTCCAAAATCATTGCTCTAAACCGCAAGCCCTCTTCGGTTTTTTTGTGTTCCATTATTTCTCTTGTTAAACGCTCATTTGCATCTGCATACTCCGTTGTTCGGTTAGCCACCACTTCTTCTAACCGCCGATTGTAGCTGTCGAGTTCCTTTTCTAGCTCTTTGCGTTTAGTGATGTTTTCAAAGACCGCCACAAAGTATCCTTTTTTCTGTCCATAAACTGTAATGTATAACCAAATTTTTAGGGGCTTAAAGAACACTTCGAAGGTTTCAGCTTCACCGGTTTGGGCTACTCTGCCATAGATTTTGAGAATTTCAGGGTTATCTTCTCTGGTTCCCGGAATAGCTTCAGAGACTTTTTTTCCCAAGATAGATTCTTTTTCGAGTCCAGTTAGTTTTTCAAAAGCTTCGTTAACATCCAAATAAAGAAAATCTATCGGCTGCTTTTTTTTGTCGTATATCATTTTGCAGTAAGCGTATCCGTTTATCATGTTTTTGAAGAGGGAGTGGTATTTTTCTTCGCTTTCACGCAGGGCTTCTTCTGCTTGCATTTTTTCGTCAATGTTTACAACGTAAATTCTGATTCTTGGTCCAATGGGCATAAAACTAAATTGTTGAAGATACCAGTGCGTGCCAATTTTGATTTCTCGCCCAAACGAGTACTCCATCGCTATTTTGCCCTCGAACTTTGAAAAAATTTTTTTCCAGTCCGCAAAAAATGAGTGGTTTAAACCTTTTTTACCAAGGTCAGGAAACACTTTTTTGGTCGCGGGGTTAGTGAAGGTTACGTTTCCTTCAAAGTCCACTTCGACAATGGGGTTTGGGTCAAAAGATGGGAACGACGCCAAGTGGACATATCGCTCTTCAGCCTGTTTACGGTCAGTAATATCTCTTCCTGAAAAAATGGCACCTTCAAAACCAAGCTGCGTAACCTTACTGGGCAACACATGCCAGCTGATTAGTTTTTCTTGTTTACTTTTGGTTAAAACGTGCGTTTCTGAACGCCCGTTGTGAGAAACGCCGTTTAGCAGTCGGTGGAAAGATAGTTTTGTTTCTTCGCGTGTGCTAGTAGGGATAAAGTTGTCAAACCAGTTTTTGCCCAAAATCTCGCTTTTTGGGTACTCCAATAGTTCACTGCATTTCTGGTTTATGTCAACAACTATCTCCTTGTTGTCAACAAGAACTAAGGCGAGGTCTTCTAAATCGAGATTAAAGCTTCCTGTTTTTATTTTTTCTGACATTAACCTTCCTTCTTTTCAATTACCAAATTATTTTCAGAAGCTTGAAGAGCAGCAGGTAAATACATCCGCTCCACATACTCTTTCATCATGCGGCAAGCATTGAAAACGGGGTTTATAGTTTTGATAGCTTCTTTTGCAACAGAAATCCAGCCGTGCGGAATACCTTTGCGGTCACGGTTATAATACAGCGGCACTATATCTTTTTGCAACAAGTTATATAATGCTTCAGCGTCTAGCAAATCTTCCTGTTCGCGGGTTCCACCTTTGAAGGTATCAATTGCCCAGCCGTTGGCTCCGTTGTAGGCTTCATCCCACCAACCGTCACGGACACTTAGGTTGATTACCCCATTCATGGAGGCTTTCATGCCGCTCGTTCCACATGCCTCCTGTAGCCGCCTCGGTGTGTTTAGCCACACGTCAACTCCACGGACTAGTTCTCTTGCCAAGTTCAAATCGTAGTCTTCTACAAACACAATTCGCCCTTGGTACTTTCTGTCTAAAGCTGCTTGGTAAACAATTTTTAAAAGCTCTTTAGAAGCTAAATCTGCTGGATGTGATTTTCCGCCGAAAATTATCTGCACCGGACGCAGCGGGTCAGTGATTATGTTTTTGAGCCGTTCTGGGTCTGTGAAGAGCAGGTAAGGGCGTTTGTACTGGGTGAACCGCCTAGTGAAAGCGATTGTTAAAGCGTAGGGGTCAAGTAATGCACCCATAGCTAGCACCTGTTGAGTGGAGATACCATTTCTTACCAACCGAATTTGCGCGCGGTCTTGTATGACACGGATAAGCCGGTTCTTCAACAGTTGATGAACGTTCCAGAATTCTTCGTCTGATAAGGCGTTGGCGTTTTCCCAGAAGCGCTCTTCGTATTCGTTTGGTGCTGTTTCGCGCGATAGTTGTTTTTCAAAAAGCTGGGAAATTTCGTTGGCGCGCCAACTCGGGGAGTGAACACCATTTGTGATACTTAGAATGGGTACTTGATCTTGGGGGACTCTGGAGAAAACTGGTCTCCACATTTCACGTGCAACCATACCATGCAGCTTGCTTACAGCGTTGACCTGCCCAGCTAACCTTAAAGCAAACGCCGTTAAACTAAACTTTTCCGACCCTACCCCATCATACTAGCCAAACCTTAGAAAGCTTTCTCGGTCAATTTCTAAACTTTCCCAAAAATTTGGGGCATATTTATCTATTAGTTGATAGGAAAATATGTGTTGACCTGCTGAGACAGGAGTATGAGTTGTAAAAACTGTGCATTGCCGCACTTTTTTTATCGCTTCGTCAATAGGCGTTTTTTTACTTCGTTCTTCCCGCAACCGCTCAAGCATCATAAAGGCCGTGTGGTCTTCATTCGCGTGCCAAACCGCTGGATTGATGTTTAGGGTTCGAAGTGTTTTCACGCCGCCGATACCCAGCACAATTAACTGCCTTAGTCGTTCTTCTTGGTCAGGAGTGTAGAGTCTAGCCGAAAGCCCTCTATCCTGCGGTTCGTTTTCAGAAAGGTTTGTGTCAAGCAAGTACAGGTTGACTCTTCCCACCCGGGCTTGCCACACTTGAACGTAGATTTGGCGGTTGCCCAAAGGAACAAGTATAAAGGGTCCACAACCTTGAGGCCAAGCGCAAGGTTCAATGGGTGCTTCACTAAAATCCAACTGCGTGTAGGCTTCTTCTTGCCACCCATCGGCTGAAACATGTTGGCGGAAGTATCCTTGAGGGTACATAAATCCAACTGCAACAAGCGGGATTCCAATGTCAGATGCTTGCTTGCAGATGTCTCCCGCTAAAACTCCCAACCCACCCGCGTATATGGGTAGGGAATTGTGGATTGCATATTCCGCAGAGAAATAGGCAATTTGCCCTGACACATCATCAGGGGTTTGTTTTCCGCACCATTGCTTTTTGCTTGTCATATAATTATCAAACTTAGCCATAACACCATCGTACAAGTCAAGGAAAGCAGGGTCTTTAGCTGCCCGCTCCAGTCTAGTCGGCTCCATGTCACGAAGCTGTTTAACAGGGTTATGCCCGCTTGCCCTCCAAAGTTCATAGTCCAATGAACGGAAAACTTGTCTGCCACTTTCATCCCAACTCCACCAAAGGTTCTTGGCAAGCTGAGGCAATCTATGAATTCGCTTCGGAATTAAACCGTTATCTTCGCTGGGTTGAGCATTTTCCATTTAGTTGGTAGCTCCTTGCCGTTCATCTAAAGATCCTAGGTTAAATCAACAAAATATTTGAAGTGACAAAAGTTACAACTTATAATTGGAGTCTTTTGTTATTTATACGTTTATTTCTCCAAGGTTAGAGGCTCGTTTAATTGCCTATAAAGGAGAAGTGAACAAACTTTTGCATTACCGTTTTATTTTGTAGTCTTCGATCTTGTCTTTGGCTTTTTCGCGTGCCTCTTGATGGTGTTTTAGAAAAGCGTTGAGTTTTTCAGCCAAATCTTTTTTGCATTCGCCACAAAGGATTTCGCCGCCACGGCATTTGTGTTCCCTCTCGGCAAGTTTTTTGCTATCCTCTTCAAATAGGAAAAAGTAGTACTGGAAAATACTGCATACCCCTGGATCTGCACCTTCTCTGCGCTGCTCAGCTGCTGTACCTTTGCCGCCTGTGAAGGCATTCCATATTTTCTTTTTCACCACATCAGGCGGGTCTATGGTAAATATACTGGTTTCTGGCATGGATGCGCTCATTTTTCCTCCTGTACCGAGTCCTGGGAGGAAGCGACAATGGATTTGGGCGGGTTTGTAGTAGCCAAGTTTTTGGGCGACATCGCGTGTGACTCGCCAGTAGGGGTCTTGGTCGATGGCTGCTGGAATAAGGGCGGGAACGTTTTCGCCTGTGAGTTTTTTGTGGATAAAACAGGGTGCAGCTTGGATTGCTGGCCAGAAAACCCAGCCGATGTTGGTGCTGTCTTGGAACCCAAAGCTACTTTTTGCGGTGCTGTAAGTTATGCGTTTGGCTACTTCCAGTGTGATGGAGTAGAGTAAGTCAATGTCTTTGGTGTCGTAGATTATGAAGGTGTCTTCAGGCTTGAATCCAAGTGCGATTAGGTCTAAGGCATTTTCGACGCTCCAGTCGGCAGTGGTCTGGAGGTTTGCGTAGTCACTGATGAGGTATTTTTCGTCGTCTGTTATTTGGAAGTACAACCGTGTTTTGAATTTTTGCTGCATATGTAACGTAAATATCCATGGAACCAGATGCCCAATATGCACTGGACCACTTGGTCCTCTACCAGTGTAGAGCACAAATTTGGTTCCTTTATCGTACAGATCTAAAACTGTGTCTAAATCGCGGTGGCTGAAAAAAATCTGGCGTTCCAATTGCAGGTGGAGTTTATCAGTGTGTTTTGCTACGCGTTGGAGAAGTTGCGGAGTGAGGGGTTGGGTTCCAAATTCTCGGATGAGCCTTTCGTAGTCGACTTTGCCTTTAACTTCCCAGGGTGTAACTACCATTTCGTTGTTGCCGTTTTCGTTAGAGTTGGGTTGCGCCGTGTTTATTCACCGTGCTTAGAAAGAAAAGTTGGTGTTTTACGATATATGTTTTTTTGCAGTTCATTTTGGCTAAATGCATGTTGACTGTATCACAAAACGCCAACTACCAAACATAAACGGATAAAGTCACAAGTGCCAGAAAAGCGGAAAACCAGCAACCTAAAAAAGGTGAATGCGGCTGGTTAGGCGCAGCATAGTTTGGCGGAAAAAATGATTCAGCTTTCACCCGAGCAAATTTGGAGCCTACCCCAAAAAAAACTTCTAAACTTACTGGAAGCAAATGTGTTTAGCCACAAAACGGGCAAAATCCATTTCTACGCACCCAGCTTTACCTACTATAAAACCAAGCATTTCTGTTCCTCAACCACAGATTTCCCCACAATATCCATAACAGGCAATGCTTGCGCCCTGAACTGTAAACACTGCAGAGGACGCGTATTGGAAACCATGCACCCAGCCACTACACCCCCGGCTCTGTTTGAGTTAGGCACAAAATTGAGGCAGAAAGGCGCAAAGGGCGTTTTAGTTAGCGGCGGATGTCTGCCTGATGGCTCAGTGCCTCTTGGCAAATTCCTTCCCGTTTTGAAGCGGTTTAAAAAGGAGTTGGGGTTGACGGTGTTTGTTCATACAGGAATCATCAGCAAAGAGGATGCTTTGACTCTCAGAAACGTTGGAGTTGACGCCGCATTAATCGACGTAATCGGCACCTCTGAAACGGTTCAAAAAATCTACAACCTCACCGTATCTGTACAGGA
>JBJKPJ010000320.1:0-2920 GCA_046706605.1 Bathyarchaeia archaeon
GCCCAAATTCACATTATTTCGCCCCAAAACGAGACCTACAACGTGAACCAAAAGATTCCGGTAGAATTCACGGTTACTCATTCATCATCCATAGTTAGTTTAGGCTACACAATAGATGGAAAATCCAACGTTACTATCCCAAGAAACACAACCATGGTTGGAACCCTCGCTGACGGGGAGCATACCTTGAAGATTTATTCAGTATTTAACGACATCTTGCCTGTTTCTTCTATAGTTAACTTCACTGTTGACACTACTCCGCCACACGTGCAGATTCTTTCCCTACAAGACAAAACCTACAACTCATCCAAGCTTCCGCTGGTTTTCACTGTTAACGAGACAACCTCGCTTATTACTTATATTTTGGATGACAAAGTATACACCATCAACGGAAACACCACGTTGTATATTATGCAAAATGGACAACACAAAGTGACAGTTTACGCAACTGACGACGTAGGGAATGTCGGAGCCTCGCAAACAGTCAATTTTGAAGTAGTTGCATCTCTTTCACCAGAAGTAGCCTACGGAGTTATGCCGCCCTTGGCGATTGTGCTTATCGGCGGTTTGAGCCTTATGATCATCAAGGAATGGCGTAAACAGTCAGCAGCAAAGAAACATTAAAGCTCTAGTTGCCGCTTTGAATTTGACGTTTTAGATGCAATAATCCATATATCATTACATCATCCATCAACCAACGACAAAGAATGTATCGAACTGGTGTAGCTAATCTGCCACTACACGGCGGCAAAGCACCCGCCTGGCTAACAGTGCGTATGCGTAAACTCGCACGGGAAATAGCTAACGTCATGATAGAAGAACATGGCACCGATCTTTTTATCAGGCGCCTCTCTGACCCGTTTTGGTTTCAGGCGTTTGGATGCGTTTTAGCTTACGATTGGCACAGCAGCGGGGTAACCACAGTTGTTACAGGTATCCTAAAAGGCGCGCTGTCAGTTGAGGAGCACGGTATTGCGGTATGCGGGCGAAAAGGCACAACCAGCAATAAAACGCCCGGCGACATCGAGACAGCCGGCAAAAAATTCGGTTTTTCCCAGCAAACCATAGACGAACTAACATACACCAGCCGCTTGGCCGCTAAAGTAGACAACGCCGCCATCCAAGCTGGATACCAACTCTACCACCATTCGTTTCTGGTTACAAAGGATGAGAAGTGGGCGGTGGTCCAGCAGGGTCTGAGTGACCAAGACCGTAGTGCGAGACGTTACCATTGGCTGAGCGATAACACGCGGTGCTTTGTGGAGGAACCCCACAGTGGCATCGTCGGGAATGTTAAACGCTCAAAAGCCCTAAACATGGTAGCAAAAAATAGCGAAAGCGCCCGCAAAGCCTCAGTTGACTTATCCAAGGAACCCACAAAAAAACTCGCAAACCTTATCCAATCCGCAGCAAGACCCCTAAACCAAGCCTCACTACAAACATGGTTTCCCCCAACCGCTGACCCGTGGTTGCAGACTCAAACGGTTTTGAACATGCCCCGCAACATCAACTGGGACACGTTGGCAAGAGTGTACGAGTTTCAGCCCCAAAACTACGAGGAACTGCTCAGCGTCCGAGGCGTTGGTCCTGCAACGGTGCGGGGACTTGCGTTGGTGGCAGAGCTTGTGTATGGCGATGAGCCCAGTTGGGAAGACCCCGTCAAATTCAGCTTCGCTTTCGGCGGCAAAGACGGCGTGCCCTACCCTGTTGACCGACAAGCCATGGATGAATCAATCCAGATCCTCAAAGACTCGGTGGAATCTGCAAAAATTGGTGAAAAAGAAAAACTGCAATCGCTGCAACAATTAAGACGCTATATTCCCTTGGAGGCAAATTCTTAAAACAAAACCTACAATAAGTTAAAGCATGACACAACCAAAACCCACCACCACTCAGATAATGGGCGCCAGCACAGGCTTATTTGCGCCAATCTTTGCCTTAGTCTGCATCGCCATCGCTATCGTTACGTACAAAAATTTTAGCTGGACAAACAATGCGCTAAGCGATTTAGGAGTCGCTTCTGGTTTAACAAGTGTAGTGTTTAACTTTGGGCTTTATACCAGTGGGCTTCTGTTTCTTAATTTCACAGTTTTTGGTTTGTTTACCTATTTCAGAAAAAGCGTTGTGGGAAGGGTCGGCTCAGGGTTTTTTGCTGCTACCGCTTTGGCGTTGATGGCTATTGGCTTTTTCAATGAAAGCTTCAGACCCACGCACTACATTGTTTCTGTATTGTTTTTTGTGCTGGCACCCATTTCCTTGTTCATTTTAACAGGCGCATTCTTCATAAACAAGCAACAAAAACTGGGCATTTTCACGGTTTTAGTGGCGCTTGCCGCGGCAACACCGTGGATTTTGCAGTTAACCCTTCACTATGTACCTAACGTCGCTATTCCTGAATCACTGTCAGGAATTGTCCTCTCAATTTGGACAATAGTTGTAAGCAAAATGCTTCTCAAGCCTAAACATGCATCTTGACCGCGTCCAGATACATTTGAGCACAGCAAAACGACGAGTAAACTACGCCTAACCCCTGTGCCTTAGCATAATCAACTGCTGATTCACTTGGAAATGCGACACCATCTACGCCAGCTTTAAGCGCCAAAACATCTATTTGGTTTCGGCTTTTGCCTTTGGGACGCATACAACCCAAAACCAGCGGGGTTAAGGGAAACATGAGCCGCGCCGACAACGCAACTCTTGCTATGTCAAGGGGCTCTGGCGGCGGAACCTTTGCCATCTCGGTTCCATGAATAGGCATAAACGCAATTATGACTATGGCTGACGGTTGAACTTGGCTTATCAGTTTTAGCGCTTCCAATTCGCCTTTAAGTTTGCCGTCGTCTAACCCAACAATCACATGTGGCACAAACGGAATTTTTGCCGTTTGCAACGCCAAAAGTGAATCAGAATAGTCCTGTAC
>JBJKPJ010000321.1:0-5249 GCA_046706605.1 Bathyarchaeia archaeon
CTCAATCAGGAAATGAAAACAGCTTTTGAAAGGGCGCTTTTGATGGTCGGGGTTAGGTGCCACCTGATGCTGTGATGTAAAAGGATTCTTTCCCGTTTTGGCCAATTCGAGGAATTCGCATGATAAATTTTGCACCTTCTCCAGGTTTGCCTTCTTCTGTTATTGTCCAGCCGTAAACTTCAACCATTTTCTTTGACAGGAACAAGCCGAATCCGGTGCTGCCGCCAGTGCTGAAGCCTTGTTTGAAGAGCTGCTCTTTGTGCTCTTTTGGTATGCCTACGCCGTCGTCTTCGTAGATTAGCTGCAAATCGCCCGATGCATTTTTTTTATGGTGAACCTTTGCTGTTGTGGTTACTATGCCATATTTTCTTGTATTATCAATAAAGTTGTAGATAAGCTGCCTGAGCAAAGAATCAGCCCGAACAGTTAAACCATAGCAAGCATTAACCACTTTGAAAGGTAAATCAGTAAACATTTCGGCTGCTTCATCAACAACCTTTCCAGCGTCCACATAAGTAAGTTCCTCAACCCCCAACTGTTCATATGTTTTAGCAAAATCGAAAATCTTCATAGACTCAGTAACAGCCTGCGACATCTTGTCAAGACCTTCAACCACATCAGCTAAATCATAATGTTTCTTCTTAAGGATGTACGAATAACCTGTTACCGTACTAAGTTTGTTTCGAACATCATGCCGAGTTAAACTGCTAACAACTTTTAACTTTGCATTCAATTCTTCAATCTTGTTTAAACTGTCTGACAAGTACTCCAGTGCTATCCTCAAATCCCGCTCTGTTGTTTTCTCTTCGGTGATATTGGTTACGATAATAGTAGAGCCAACATAGACGCCTTCATCATCAAAAACGGGATTTCGGTTAACAATCGCAGCAAACTCGGATTCATCTTTTCTTTTTGCAATAATTTCAGTCGACCAAGATTCTCCAACCATCAAACGTTTTAAAATGGTTGCTATTTCTTCTCTCGTCGAATCCTCGATTAGCACATCAGTTACGTAACGACCGAACACTTCTTCTTTGGTCCAACCGTAGAGTTTTTCGGCTGCACTATTCCAAAAACAAATCTTTCCGTTAGCATCCACCATTATAACGGCTTGACCAACATAGTCCATCAAAACAAAATCAAAGGCACTTTTTTCAACATTTGTTGCTTTCAAAGTTACCATCTAACCTTGGAATCTATCTTGAAACAAAAAATTAACGCTATGGCTATAAGAATATTGTGAATCCACGATCTGCAGAAATGTTCCCGAAATTTTCACCAGCACGGTATCTAAGTCCATTTGAAGCAAGATTTTCGAGGTTTTATGCCCATAAGTTAGCTTCTTTACTTGAAGTGCAACGCTACAAAGATACGGAAAAGTTTAGTTTTTGAGTGATAATAATTGCAGGTTTTTTGGTATTAGGGATAGACCAGTAAAGTATTACTGTTACGATTTTGGGAAAGTTGAAGGCACGCACTAAGACTCTTGAAAAGAAGCACCCAGTTGAAGGTGTTTTAAGAGTTCTTTAGGATGAATTATGAATTATTGTTTCTGAATTCTGTTAAGTATGATGAAAATGTAAAATCGTGCTGTTTGGAAATTAGGATTTTTTTGTTTATGTAGGGGTCTTTTTGGATTTTTGAATAGAAAGCTTTCATGCACTTAATTTCAACTAATTTGGCGCTAAAACCAAGCAATGTGTGGAGATATCTTGAGAAATCCTCAATATGTTCTGGTAGTGTCTCTTTGTCTATGGAGCAGCAGTTTTCAAGTTGAACAAAAATTTGGTTTTTTACTGGTTCACCTAGGAATGATAAAGCCTCATCAATTGAATCTATTAAATACTGGTCTATCTTTTGATTGATGGGCTTCATACTCTTTCGTCTCCAACATATCAACCCAAAGCTAATGGTTAACCTATAAAGATAGGAAAACGGCGACGGAGGATATTAAAGATGTTACGAACTATGACATATTTCAATACTTAACAGAATTGATTTTTGCTGATGCTATAATTGGGCTTTTCGATTTTAAGAAGGATATGGGTCACGGCGAGTGTGTTACCAGGACAAAATATCCGAGAATCGACATATATTTCTCTGATAGCTTATTGCTACTAATTTTAACAGCTACGATAGACGAGTATTTCTACATCTTGAACTTATGTGGATCGCCTAGTATAGATAGATGAGAGAAGGTCGAGTCGTCAGTGGCACCATGCCAATGCTCTTCGTTTGGTGAAATATAGACAACCATACCGGGAATGACTATGTGCTCCTCATTATTAGTCGCAACAATCCCCTTACCCTCTGTGATAATCAGTATTTGTTCCGTTGCATGTGTGTGCACCTTATTTCGTGCACCAGGCGCAAAGTTAACCATAATGACCTGAATTTTCTCGCCTTTATGGTTTTCTTCAAGAACAGGTTGAGTAGTTACTTTTCCGCCGAAAAATAGAGGGTCTTCAGTCACATCAAGCTTTTCTACTTGATTGATGTTAATTATTTTCATTCTATCACCGTAAATATATTTGATATAAAGCTTATTTTAAGCATCCTTTTGCACCTAAATTACTCGTCGTTTAGCACTTGCGCAACGTTCTGCAAGGCGGGAGCGAAGCGTAAACCTAAGTAAAGCAATAGAAAATTTCTAATAAACAGTGGCTTAATAATACGAGATATGACTGAGAGAGTACTTAAGGAAGTCCCTTCACACGTTATTGTATTTATTTTTGTAAGTGGTTTGTGTACTTTGTTACTTAATTACTTCTTTTACTCTCAATCTTTGATAAAGGTTGAATGGGTCAATCCTTTTTATCAAACCTCAGCATCTGAGGCTTTGGCTAGCGTAGCCTTAACGACAGTTTTTTCATTTGTTTTAGGCGCTCCGATTTTCTTGTGTCGAAGAAGGTTGATTGGGAATGGGTGCTGGGTTAAAATAATTAAAAATGAAAAGGTAGAGCCCGAAAAGTTAACACCACAAGACCGTGCGCGCGCTCTTAGGGCATTCGTTGATAAACAGGAAGAAATTAAAAAAAATGGCCTAAAACCGTATGCTGATTATAATGATTTTAAGTATCAAATAATAAATGGAGCAGTAGCGGGCTCAGAAATAGCTATTCTAATAAACTCCATTACTACAGCACTAACCTTAGCGTTAGCTCTTGCTATGAAGCGATGGATAATTGACTATTATTTTTCTTATGGGCTTTTCCTTATTTCGGTTTTAATTTTTTTCGTGCTTTGGCGATATGATAAACGATTTGAAGACTCCTTCAGAGAGGACAGGATCGTACTGGATATGGTAAACGATTTGAAGACTCCTTCAAAGCGCGCATGCTGGTTCGAATAGATATTCTTTAACTTAGCTAGATCTCTTTTCTTTTTTACGCTGGTTTTTTGACCAGAATATTCCGTTATCATTTGCAACTAAAATGCAGTCTTCTACTATGCACTTGGTTTTTTTCATTTTTCTTTCCCTACAAACCCTTAAGTGCTGGGGATGGCTCACTACGTGACGGGGAATGATGTCGCCGTCCCAGTCTGATTGGGAAAGATGAAGAATGAAATGTGACAGACCCCGTACACTCCAAGGCCGATTTTTATGGGAATATAACATTTGATTATTGAGCTTTTGATTTTGCAAAGTATTTTACCTGCTACACTATTTACGAAGTGTTGTTTTGAAGGTGATTTCCAATCAATTTTTCAGAGTAACTGACTACGTTTATAGTAGCCACCTGAAAAAAGCAGCGTATTAGCAGTCATTTTTCTGCTGTTTTGGGTTTGTTTTTCTGGGGGACCTTGGTTTTTGTACCTTATTGTGGTCCTTCTGGCCTGATTGACAAATTGCGCGGTGTTCCCCTACAAGAACACGGTGTTCTTTAGGGAGAGTAATATTTTACAGCTTGCCCAATAATACATGGAAATCTGGTGTGCTAAATGAAAAGCAGTATAGTGAAGACATTGACGATAATTGTTATGCTGTTGATTGCGGCATGGATAGTTAACTTTGAGCCAACAAAAGCCCAAGACACTCTAATTGTCCCAACGCAGTACCCAACCATAAATGCCGCTATCAGCCACGCCTCAGCTGGCGGCACAATCCAAATTGAAGGCGGCACATACAAAGAAAACGTAGTAGTAGACAAGCCCCTAACGCTAACAGGACAAAACAACCCTATAATTTTGGGAACTGGAGGACCAACTCCTGCGGCGACGCTTGTTTTAGCGGTAGACAATATTGTGGTGTCGGGTTTAACTATTGCAAGTGTCAAATCTGCAAATACGACGCAATATGCCTATGGCATTTGGGTTAACGGCGACAACTGCACCATCACCGGCAACACCATAAAGAACACTTACATAGGCATCTTCAGCTCTGTCCAATCCAAAATAACTATAACTCACAACATCATCCAAGGCTCTATCAAAGATGGCATACGCTTTGTAGGTGGCTCCCAAATCACCGTGTCAGACAACAACATCGTCGACAACGCGGTGTCAGGTATTGCAATAAACGGGTACTCAAACATTGTTGAGCATAACATTATTTTGGGCAATACCCGAGGTATTGGGCTTGGCGCATCTTACTCTGTTGTATTTAGCAACAATATTACGGGGAATTCTGAGTCAGGTGTCTTTTTAGCTGGCTCACAAAACATCATCAACGCCAACGACATTTCAGACAACAAGTACGGCGTATTTGTAACCGTGCAATTGACCGCCCCACTGGATAACCACCTGTACCACAATAACCTCATAGACAACACTTACAGCGCTTACGACAACTCTACAGGCTTAATTGAGGCATGGGATAATGGTACCCAATCGGGCGGAAACTACTGGAGCAACTACCAAACCAAGTACCCTGATGCCACACAAGTTGGCTCAACTGGAATTTGGAATACGCCTTACGCAATTAACCAAAACAACCAAGATAATTACCCTCTTAACACACCCTTTAACACGCAAAACCCAAGCAATATGCCCCCGGCCATTGCTGCGCCAGCGGCAAAACCTGACAGCATAGTTGCGTCATGGTCATTTAACACTATTGAAGGTAGCCTTGTAACGCCAGATTCAACTGGGAACAACAACCCCGCAGTTTTAGGGTCAGAAACACAAGCTTACAACTACACCCCCGCACAGGTTCCTGGTAAATTCGGCGAAGCTTTAAACTTCACAGGAAACGTCTATGCCGCTGTACATCCCTCCCTTAGCCTTGAAACCCCAAACGAAGTCACAAT
>JBJKPJ010000322.1:0-6337 GCA_046706605.1 Bathyarchaeia archaeon
AAACAATGCCAAGTAAAACGGCTCAAAGACACCGTAAAACTCAAACTCCGCACCCCAAGCCAACTTTATACATTAAAGATTGAGCCACTTCGCGCAGAAGAGATCATAAAAAGGCTACAGTGCGAAATAAAAGAAGAAGAAAAGTAAGCTTCTTTTTTGCTTTGATTTTTTTCTATAGCCCCCCTTATTTAAAGGCGCCAAATTCACTTACAGTTCTTTCTTATCAAATTTGTTAAAACTGGTAAAGTCAGCTACATCTCTACGCACACGCAGGAAATTATGAGAGCCCGTAGGGTAACCTAAGCGGAAGGCAAAAGCAATTTTCAAAGGAGCAGGAATGCATAGAATTGGCTTTACTTGTTCTTCAACAATTTCCGATGCAAAAGTGCTAAGTATATGCACGCTGATACCCAGGGACTCCGCCATAAGCCACACGTTCTCCATAAGGCACCCCAAGCTTACAAAGCCCAAAACATCCCCTTCAGAGGCTGGCGCCCTTTTTCGAGGATCATACACCACTATCAGGAGGCATGGGCTACCCTGAATAGACTGCGTTAGTGGTATAGGCGCACATTCGTTGGCTACTTGCGCCATTTTGGTGGGGTCCACCCATGAGGGTGGGAACATGGTTCCTAATATTCCCGTTTTCTTTTTTAGCCATTCTTCCTTGGAAAATGAAAGCTGTTCATAGTTTTCTCTCAGAAAAACTTCTGAAATCTTTGATTTTACTTTCCCCAACTTTTCAAGTACCTCTTTGTCATCGACTACAATTATGTAGAAGTTCTGCATGTTGTGGGCGGTTGGGGTCCATTTAGCTGCTTCCAAAATCTTCGCCACGTTCTCTTGGGAGATTCTTTTGGCAGGGTCAAAAGGAACACGGGCAGAATGTCGGTGCCTTATTGTTTTTAACAAGTCACTCATTTATATCAACTCCAAATATGTAGGGCTGTCGCCCAAAATATCGAATAGCTGCGAACTTTATATATACATAGAAAACAAAGACGACGTGCAATACTAATACAGCAAAAACATCATAAGCAGATTTTTGAAAATGATGAAAATTTTAGTTATAACCCAATTCATATTGAACGTCGCTCAAAAAACTCCATTTTTCAATGGTTGAAACAAATTTTGGCTGGTGATGGCGTTTTTTAACTACTGTATAAGGTGTTAACATCGGCAAAAAACAGTGCATTTTGACACAAAAGATTATTGACAACCATGTTTTCTGTTAATAGGCGCCCTCTTTCGTTGGAATTTTGAAGAAAAAGTTCGCTTGGCAATAACAAACCTTTGAAAATTAGTTTGTTGGATGAGCGAAAAAAATTCGAATGTATAATTTTTACATTAAATAGTTAAAAAAACAAGTCTGCAATTGGACAAGATGAATGTAAACTGTTTAATTTCTCATAGCAATTTCCTGATTTGGCGCTAAGAGTAGCGAAGAGGAGCGAACAAAGGAATGTTCAAAAATAAAGAATGTTTTTTGCCATCGGAGTATAGATGTCAAGTGTGGAGAGGAAATGAGGTGTCAAATCAACTTTGAACGATACTCAGAACGGCGAACGAAAATCAGGAATGAGTTTGGTTGATGCTTTCATATACGACACGCAAAAACGTCCCCTTAGAAAAGGTGCAGAAGTTATTACGATCCAAGTAGTGGACCTATACAGAAATGATAGAAGGGTCGGTCTCTACTTAAAACGGCTAGGTTATATTGGCGTTTTTTTCAGTCAAAAAATGTTGAAGTCCAACGGTCCCTTAAAGAGGCGTAGACAAATGTCTACAGGAAAACACACCATTAACAAATTGCTGAATTTTGCTTAGGATATGTCAATTTTGGAGGGCTGTCTGACTGAGTGTTGAACGGAATCTGATAATTTCAATCTTAAAATTCACAAAAAAAGGGCTTTGTTTAATTGAAACTATCAATAGAGATGCACACATACCCTCAGCAACAACATTGACTTTGCTAGAAAAACTGCAAAACCAAAATCTCATTTATTTAAACAAAGACCAAATTGAAGTAAACAGCGACCGTAGACTCATATTAGCAGTCAAGGCAGCTTCCTTAGGCGCAGACATAGAAACCATCGGCAGCCTGCTCTGCTGGCAGGAATTTGAAGAAGTCACTGCACTGGCGCTCCAAAACAACGGATACACAGTGCAGAAAAACGTAAGATTCAAACATGTAGATAAACGGTGGGAAATTGACGTTGTTGGCTGCAAGAAACCGCTTGTGGTTTGCGTGGACTGTAAACAATGGCAACGAGCAATAACACCCTCAGCGTTACTTAGGATTGTCGATTTACAAGCTCAACGAGCAGAGGCACTTGCAGAAACATTGCCAAACAGCAAACTCAAATTGGATTGCACCAAGTGGGATAACGCCAAGTTTGTTCCTGCAGTTCTCTCGCTTGTTCCAAGTGGAAACAAATTCTGCAACAAAGTTCCCGTGGTCCCCATTCTACAGTTTCAAGATTTCATCAGTCAACTGCCCGCCTACTTGGAAATAATGAAAGTTTATCCTAAAACATTTGAGAAACTACGTTATGATCTTTAAAATCGGGGTCTTTGCAAGTCTATATGCTGGATAAAGGCTTAAAACAAACATGACTATCAATGCTCCGAGGAGCAATCCAATTATTTCCAACAACAATATGCCAGTAATTATGGGATTAGTCATCAAAATGAGCAAAGTAATAATTACTCCAAGCGAAACTCCAATCACAAAGCTTGATAACAACACGATCGCGCTCTGAATCGCCGAAATAACCATGATAATTTTTGGTTTTGCGCCAATCGCTCGTAAAATGGCAAATTCTTGATGCTGCTCATCCACAGAGAGCATGGCATAGCCAACAAGGCACATGGTGGCAGAAACCAAAGCAAACAAGGGCACAAGCATGGTGGTTTGCCAGGTTGAAGATAGAAAACTTGAATCTTTTTGGATTAAATTATTGATGTCAAAAACCTGCAAATCAGGGTCTGCAGCCTGCACAATCTGTCTAATCTGGTTGATTGCTGTTTGGGAATCAACAGCTTTGTTTAGCTGGACCAAAACTAAATTGGGACCGGCAATGCCTGTAACGTTTTTGAGGTTTTCGATGGGCACATAAGTGACAAAACCGTTGTTTAAGGGATCTACACAGACGCCAACAACGTTAAAGGTGGTATTTTGGAAGCGTATGCCCTCAACTAAAGGGTTCGATAGAGCCATATTTGTCTGTGAGCCTGAAAAATACATACTATGCGAGACAGAATCACCGATAACTGCCTCAAAAGTGCTGTTTTCATTCAAGAATCTGCCCTTAACAGACCACGAATTTGCCAGCTCCTGCGGGTTGACACCGACAACAAGCGCGTCGCCTTGCCTGCTGTCGCCAACAAATAACGTATTTTGAGTGTCAGGGTCAACCGTGAAGTTGCCTACTTCCTGAACATGCTCCATAACCAGCAGCCGCGAATCAACCACACTAACCGCTGGCGAGGTTTTTAGTTGGTCAATAACCGTGGTGGAAATAGCTAAACTTTGGTTCATATAATCAAATTGGCCTGTTTCTTTGGCTCCTGTAAATTTTGACAACAGCAACTGATACTGATTTTCCATGCTGCTATGAGCAATTGCGATAGTGTCGGCGCTACTTGTGCTTTGAACCCATGTTGTTGTGGTGTTACCAGCAATTAATCCCCCAGCAATCGAAACGGTAAGCAAAATAAAAACAACTGAGAGCAAAATGATGATGCGCCCAGTTGCGTTTTGCCGCCGAAAGAGACTCCTAAACGCGATTCTCCAGCTTAAATGGGACCGCGAAAGCGCCTTTCGGTAGCCCTGGCTAGTTAAACCATAGTATGTAACTGGCGAAATTGCTTTTATCGGCGGTATTTTTAATGCACGAAAAACAGGGTACAACCCAAAGAAGAGCGCAAGAATAAAAAATACAAAAAAGACCACAGGTACAAACAATAAATTAGGCAAGGTGTAGCTGGAAAAAACCACACTAGTCACCGCGTAATCTACAGCGACCCCAAAGACAACTCCCAAAACGCAGCCAACAAAAGAAATAATTAGCAATTCAGTTACAAAGTACCCCGCTACGAGCGTGTTTGGGCAGCCGCCCGCTTTCATGAGCCCAAAATCCCTAGTTCGTTGAGCCATCATTAAATACACAATAAACGACGTCAACACAGCGCCAACAACAAAAACCAAAACTTCAACGAAAAGCAGGAATTGGCTAAAGATGGCATTTAAACCCAAGGTCAGCGTACCCGAATTTGAGGTAAGATTAAACCCCATGTGGCTGCTAAAAAGCAACAAAAACAGAGTTGCACCAGCGCTCAACGTTAGGGTTGCCGTGGTTAAACTGGTTTGTAACTTTCTCCGGAGCAAATCATTGATAGGAAACCCTTTTTTACGCATCAACGCTAATCAATCTTCCATCTTCCAAACTAAAAACGTGGTCTGCTAACAGCCGAATTTGGGGGTCATGAGTCGAAACAATCACGGTTTTGCCCTCCGCTTTCAACCGCTGAAGAACTTGCACGATTTTTTCAGCATTTTTGGCATCCAAATTTCCTGTGGGTTCATCAACCAAAACCAAGTCAGGGTCATTAGCCACCGCTCGAGCAAACGCAACCCGCTGCTGTTCTCCGCCACTGAGTTGAGATGGAAAATGATTTGCGCGATGGTCTAGCCCCACCATTTTGAGGAGATCTTCAACGCGTTTGTCGATTTCGTTTTCGGGTTTTCTTGACCACTCCATTGGAAAAGCGACATTTTCTGCTACAGTCAAAGTGGATACCAAATTGTAAGATTGGAAGACAAAGCCGATGTGGCTACAGCGAAAATCTGAGAGGGCGTCTTCGTTTTGGTTGGTTATATCTTCTCCCGCGACAAAAATTTTGCCACTGCTGGGCCGGTCAATGCCGCCGATGAGGTTTAACAGGGTGGTTTTGCCGCTACCGCTGGGTCCTGTGAGCACGATAAAGTTTCCTTTGGGTACTTGCAGGTTGATGCCCTTTAGTACTTCAACTTTACCGCCTTCAACATCGTAAGCTTTCTCTAACGCTTGCGTAAAAACCACAAAGGACTCAGCTTCTGACGCTATCTCTGGTTCCAACTCCGACACGCACAATCTCCCTCTTTAACTGTAACGCAGAGCTGCCTTTAAACTAAAATAATTTATGGTGCAATCATTACTGTAGCACATAACTCGTGTCGATGTTTAGGTTTCCTCGGTCCCGTTTGAGGATGCGAAGTTTGTCTGGCAACTTGTCTTTTTCCCAGTCTGCCCAGTGGATTTCACGAAAAATCCAGCGCTTGCCCAGGTGGGCGGCGATGACGGCGTGTTTGTTTTCGTTGCTGGTTGGGAAGAATTGGTCTAAGAAGCGGAAGAGTTTGTCGATTTGCGGTTTAGGAAAGTAGGCGTAGTAGCTCGCGTTTTTTACTTCAAAGGCATATACGTGGGTGCCTCTGCGTGCCATAAGGTCTGGAAGTGGGTTGAGACTAGGGTTGCTTACAGGGACACGGACGGCGTGGTAGCCTTTTTTCTGTAAAAGTTTGACCAGGACGGTTTCGCTGTAGAAACCTCTTTTGCGCCAGCGGCGGAGTTTGATGCGGTCGATTTCTGTAGTCAAAGGATTTGCCTCGTTTGTGAGTTATTAGGACTGTTTTGAAAGATAAATTGTTCTCTTAGATCAGTTGGAAATGTGTTTTGGGGATGCTTTTGTATACAGCGCTTTTAGCTTGGTGGTGCTGGTGCACAATGGTGATGGATAATTTACAAATAATACCCATACAACCATATCCACCGAGCACGGATAATTCAACATCAACACGCACAAAATATGACCCACATAGCCTACATTATGAGTTACAAAAGCAAGTGTTAGCACAATACAATCAAAGAAAACTAACCACAAAAGACAAAAAACTTACCTCACCCAACCCTCTCACAAAAGAAAAGCAGAAAAAAAACACTACAACCAAACAGTCGCGCAAGGAAAAACCAACAAGCAAACAAACATTTGAAGTGCGACAACAACAAAAATGTAGTTCAGACAGAAAACTCTGTTTGCCGCATTTTCTGAAAAGTCGCCACAAGTTTTCATTTTTTCTTCAAAATCGCTCTTGGCAGTCGAAGACTGGTCGAAAAACTGCTATTTTACTTCACATGGAGATTTTCGGAGGTACTTATATGAGGTGCCGGTAATCTCCATGCGAATCCCTCAGAGAGAGGGTGGAAAAAGCTTTTTTGAGGCGTTTTTGCCATTTTGGGCGAGATTTGGGCAGCAAGATTATTGGTTTCGCAGAAAAAAACTATGTGCTTTTTTGAAG
>JBJKPJ010000323.1:0-1713 GCA_046706605.1 Bathyarchaeia archaeon
CCCACCCGCTACCTAACCATGTTCGAAACCACCATCGGCCCCTACGCGGGCTCAGTCGGTTACGGCAGACCTGAAGCCGCACAGAACATTTTCGTGGAGTTCAACCGCCTCTACACCACTGCTCGGGAACGGCTACCGTTTGGCTGCATCCAAATAGGACACGCGTTACGAAACGAGATTTCACCTCGCCAAGGCTTGATTCGTCTGCGGGAATTTACCATTGCGGACTTGGAGTTTTTCTTTGACCCCGAAGAACCCGCCTGCGATAAACTATCCGAAGTGGAAAGCGAGGTTTTGCCGATTCTACTCTGTGACACCCGCCTCAAAGAATGCGAAGACGTAACATACTTTACGGTACGTGAAGCCTTAGACAAAGACAATATCCGCTCAGAGTGTCAAGCCTTCTTTATGGCTATGGCTAAACGCCTACTTGTGGAGTTGGGCATCCCCGCGGAAAAGCAGCGGTTCATCGAAAAGCTAACATGGGAAAAAGCCCACTACAGCAGCCAGAGCTTTGACCAAGAGGTGTTGGTTGACCGCTGGGGCTGGGTGGAAGTTTCTGGACACGCTTACCGCACTGACTTTGACTTGAGCTGTCACATGAAAGCCAGCGGCGTAGATATGACTGTTTACAAGGAATATGCAGACCCAGTGGAAAAAGAAGAACTCACGGTTAAGCCGATTATGGCAAAGCTTGGGCCCGTCTACAAGGGTGAAGCGGGCAAAGTGGCGGCGGCGCTAGGTAAGGTTCCAGCGCAACAGATTGCAGATGAATTGGCAAAGAACGGCAGCATCATGGTTGAAGGTTACCAAGTGTTCCCAGAACAGCTAGATATTGGGAAACAAAAAATAGTGGTTCGTGGAACCCGTTTTGTTCCGCATGTGGTTGAGCCCAGTTTTGGTTCTGACCGCCTCTTCTATGTTGCCTTAGAGTATGCTTATGGCATGAAAGATGACCGTGTTGTAATGAGTTTTCCGCGGAGCATTGCGCCTATTCAGGTTGGTGTTTACCCGTTGATGGGTAAAGACGGCTTAGATGTCAAAGCTAAAGAGGTTCAAAAGTTGCTGACATGTGAGGGTTTCATGACTGAGTACGACGAGACAGGTTCAATTGGCAGACGCTATGCAAGAGCAGACGAAGTGGGAGTGCAACTCGGTGTAACCATTGACTACGACACCCTAAACGATGCCACCTTAACTATCCGCGACCGAGATTCATGGCAGCAAGTCCGCACCAAAATAGCTGATTTGCCAGCATTGTTGCGCGGTTACTTTGATGGAAAGCTGACGTTTGAGCAATTAGGGAGCATTATTAAAGGTTAAATCAGCTAACTTTTTTAATGCACACATAAATAGTAACATGAGAGATTTGTGTATCCTATAGACGAGGGCAGATAATGGTACTTCCAGCAGAAACAGAAGAAAGAGTGAAGCGACGGGCACTTAACGTTTGCCAAGATAACTTACGTAAGGTTGTTGATGTCTCAAGAAAAATCCCACAAATAGTTGAGTACTTTGCAAGCGGAGACAAAGAAAATACCAAGAAACTTTTCAGCGAAATCAAAGCAGGCGAAGAAGAAGTCATTAAATCCCGACGATTAGTTTCCCAGGAACTCGCCGAAATTGGAGCTATCCTGATTGCCCGAGAAGACTTTTTGAGGTTCACCAATTTGTCAAGTGAAATCGCTGACTTCTCAGAGGGCATCGCCAACT
>JBJKPJ010000324.1:0-18388 GCA_046706605.1 Bathyarchaeia archaeon
ACCGTATATTCATTTCTAAAGCCAGGCGGCGCGATTGTGATTGCAGATGAAATTGTTCCCAAAGACTCTATCAATCGTTTTCGACATAGTCTCGTGAGCTTTCCGCTCGTATTTGTCACTTATATAATGACTCAAACTACCACGCATCCACTGGACAACCTGTACCCGTTGCTCCAGAAGGCAGGATTTGCTAATATCGAAACCACGAGCATGTGGTCCAGTTTCGTGATCATACGCGCCTTTAGGGAGGTCGAGGCATGACCTTGCGAGATTCTTTCAGTCTGCTCTACGACATCGTTTTCAGGATGCTTCCGCACAGAGACAAAACAGGATTGAGGAAGATCGGCAATCCCGGGCGAGACTCTCCCGTTATAGTAACAGGGAACTATACAGAAACAGTGCGGCGCCTCAAGAAAGCACTGAAAGGAGAGAATGCGTGGCTCTTGGTAGCGAACAGTAAAGGGATTAACGTTTGGTGCGCCGCCGGTGGAGGCCACCTGACGCATCATGATGTCATCTCCGCAGTTATCACTTCCGGAGCAGAAACCAAGATCGATAATCATACACTTATTCTTCCCCAACTCGGCGCGACCGGCATTGAGCGGCAGAAGATCACCGAGGCAACGGGCTGGACCACAATATGGGGTCCCGCACGAGTTGAAGACCTTCCCTCTTTCCTTCATCAAAGTCATAAGGCAACATCGAATCAGAGGTTCATGCGTTTCCCTCTTTGGGAGCGCCTAGAGATTGCCATCATGTGGGCAATCCCTATGATAATAATTGGCATCTTCCTCTTTGCTTTACTTGGGGGATGGCGTGTGGGGTTCGCCGTGGGTATGGTTGTATGCGCACTTGTATTTGGGATCTTTACCGCTCTGCCTTGGCTAAGTGTGACTGGGAAGTTCCGCTGGGTTACGTTCTCCCTCTTCGCCCTAATCGGGTTTGGTTTCGGGAACATGATTCTTTGGATTACTGGAGGCATTTCTGTCCGTGACCTCACTTTGACCGGTGCGGCAGCGGTCATAGCGATCGCTCTTCTCTCCATAGACTTGGCTGGGACTACACCGTGGTATGGAAGTAACATCAATACATTTCGAAACAAATCGCACATTGACCTAGTTGCTGAACGCTGTACAGGTATTTCAGATTGCGTCCAGGTCTGTCCTCGAAACGTGTTTGGAATGAACATACTCAAGAGGAGAGTCGAAGTAGTGCAACCGGATAACTGCATACAGTGTGGTGCCTGCATCGTTCAATGTCCTCGCGACGCTCTACGTTTCAGGTATGACGACGGCCGAGTCGTAGAACCAACTACAATAAGAAGAACTCGGATGAACATGGTGGGGAGAAGAACAGTTCAATTGCCCGAAATTTCAACAAAATCACAGCCCAACGGTGAATGAGTAATCTGAGTAAGATACTATCAAACAAGACAACAAGATCCATTGCGCTTTCAAAGAATTAAACTTGCCTTTCAACTTTTTCTTTTAGCAGAAAGCCGAACTCCCAGCTTTAGAGTGGACTGGCCGATAATCGTCAATATTGGCAAGATTATAACCTTTTATCAGAAAAGCAACTATGCAGTAAGGAGAACACTGTATCTTTTCTTTCGCTTCATGGTTTCTGGGCGACGATAACATTCCAGTCAGAACTTCTCTTTCTAAATGTCTGCACATTGACAAATCCGCAAGAACTCAGAATTAGTTGCATCTCCTGCAATGGCAAAAGCTTCACCTGTGTTTTAGCGATGGTACTGGCATGTTTCACTTCGAATATTCCGTCTTTGATCATTTCGCTTATAATAATCAGTTTTCCACGGGGCTTAAGGATTTGTTTTATCTCCCTGAAAGCTTTGTAGAGGTTTGGCCAGAAGTAGTAAGTTTCAATTGCAGTAACCAAATCAAAGAACTCATCTCTAAAAACTGTCGCCTCAACCGAGGTTTGGATAATTTCTATTCGGTTTTCCTTGACTAGTTTCAGGTTAACTTGCCTTGAGTATTCAACCATGTCCCAAGATACGTCGATCCCATAGACCTTGCCTAAAGTCACTCGGCGTGCCAACCTACTAAGGGTTTTACCTCCTCCACAACCTAAGTCTAAAACAACAAAATCAGGCTCAATTTTTACATGTTTTAAGCCCCAAGTTGTCAAGTCAAAGTGTCCTTTGTTCATCCAACCAGCAACAGCTCGACCTTCAACTCCAGTTGGACTTTTACACTGGTCTAAACCCCTAACAAGCGGGGGTGTCTTGTTTTTTCGCATACTAAATATTTGTAGATGCAGCCATATTTTTTTGAATTTCCCTGCGCCGTAAAAACAATACTGTCACTGATCAGTTGCGGCGAAAATTCCTACCCAAATTATTTAAGGCAACGCCACAATAACTTTCCATCCGCCAAAGGCATTTACCTATGGTCAGGAAAACCATTAACCATTCAAGGGGCTGCAAAGTATGAATAAAAAAATGTCCTCAACTATTTTCATTGCATTATTCTTATTTTCCGTTGTAGTTATTCCCCAACTAGCTTACTGTCAAACAGAAACGCCTGGAACTTCGACAACAGTAGAAGCAACACCAGCAAACGGCATTAACCCACTACTTCTTGGCGGAATCGTAGCGGCGGTAGTTGCAGTTGTTGTGGTTATAGTTGTATTTGTGTTCCTAAAGAAGAAGCGGGTAAATGAAAAAAGCCTTAGAAGCGTTTCCGCATCTGTCTTCCAAGAATGGGTTATTAAAAAATTCAACGGTAAACCAAGTGACCCGTCGACTGGAGTAACTGGGTTAACACAGGGTGGTCAACCCCTTTTGATTTTACAAACTGATAATGTTGGTTTAGGTGAAGTGGAAGCCTTTGTTGATGTGTTAGTTAGGGGTAAAGCGCAGAGGGGCACCATTGTGGCTTTTGGTTTTGAGAAAGATAGCCTCGAAGGAAAAATTAAAGCCATGGACAACGAAATAGCGCTCGAAATGTTCCGCATAAGCGAACTACTCAATAAACGTTATACCAAAAGAATTGAAAAACTTGCCAGCGCTCAGGTAACCTTTACGCCTTCACACACCTATGTGCAGGAAGCTCCAGTGCCAAAACCAACGTCATTTGAAAAATTTGAAAAACTGCCAAATGAACCCCGAGAAGCAGGTCTCAGACCCAAGGTCTTTGTGTCTAACAGCACCACAGAGGTGACTGATCAAGTGAAGAAAATGTTAGAGTTCCTTCATTACGATTATGCTATGGGTGACAAAGAAGAAACCACTCTACCCTTTTCTGAGAAGACATTTGGATTAATGAAAAATTGCGATTGTGCGATAATTAACATTGCTGCCGCTGAACAGGAAAGACGCTATAGTGGACTCTACATTCTTAATTCGAACGTTGTCTCGACGATCAATGCAGCTTACCTAAAATATAATACACAAGTTGTTTTGTTGGTTGAGAGAAAAGTAGAGTTACCCGCCAACATTACGGGCTTAAAAAGAATTGAATATGAAAATGATGATTTATCTTTCAATGCAGCAATGGACTTGGAGAAAATATTGGCGGACTTTAAAAAAATAGCATAAGAGCGGGCAAAGACGTGAATTTCACATGAAGTTTCAGGTTTCATTGGTAATATTTTTGCTGCTTGTCGGAGTGTTTTTACCTGCAACATCGCAGTTTGCCTCAGCTGCTTCTGCGGATAACTGGTCAATGTTTCATAGTGACATGATACATAGCGGTTACTCAGACACTCAAAGTACTGCAGTCTCCGATAAGTTGCTTTGGAACTTTACAACTAATAGTCCAGTTTCAGCTTCCCCAACTGTTGTTGATGGACGCGTGTATATCGGGTCGCTGGGCGGAATTGCATATTGCCTCAACGCCAAAGATGGAACAATAATATGGAATTACACAGTTTACTCCGACAAAGAGGGCCCTCATGGAGGAGAAGACAGCGCTATAAGCTCTTCTATGGCAGTAGTGGGTAACCATGTTTACTTTGGGTGTTATGATGGAAACGTGTACTGTTTGGATGCTACTACAGGCAACAAAGTGTGGAATTATAAAACTGGAAACACGGTCGAGTCCTCACCAGCAATCTATGACGGCCACGTTTATGTGGGATCTTGGGATGGAAACGTCTATTGTCTTGATTCATCGTCAGGAACCAATATTTGGAATTTCAAGACAGGCAGCCAAGTAGAGTCTTCACCGGCAATTGCAGAGGGAAAAATCTTTGTCGGTTCGGTTGATGACAAAGTGTACTGCCTAAATGCTTCGACTGGCGATGAGATTTGGAATTATACAACTGGAAATGTAATTCAATCTTCGCCATCAATTGTTGATGGACGCGTATATGTAGGGTCAGAAGACGCAAACCTCTATTGCCTTAATGCTTCAACAGGGGCAAAGATTTGGAGCTATACAACCGAAGGCTGGGTTGATTCCTCACCAGCCGTCACAAATGGACTTGTTTACGTCGGATGCACGAAAACTGATGCATCACAAGCTGATCTTCCCTCAAACATTTATTGTCTTAACTCAACTACAGGTAACGAAGTATGGAATTTTACAATGAAGGGCGAAGCGAGTTACTCATCGCCCGCAGTGGCGGATGGACTTTTGTATATTGGCGATTGGGCCAACAACGTTTATTGCCTTAATGCTTCAACAGGCAAAGAAGTATGGACTTATACAACTGGCGCGCACATTAATTCATCTCCCGCCATTGCTGATGGCAATGTCTTTGTTGCATCTTGGGACCACCGAGTATATGCTTTCGGCGCCTCAGCCACATCTGCCCAACCTCTGTCTATTTCCATTGAATACCTCTTCATAGCTGCCGCGATTGCAGCAATTGTAGTTGCAGGAGTAGTTGCTTTTAAAGTCATAAACAGGAAGAGTTTTACGACAAAAAGTCAAATCAGAACGCCTGCTGCAAAAGTTTAGTTCTGCGAAGTCTGCTTGTTAAAAATAAAAAGAAGAGATTAGGTGTAACCAAGCTACAATAGCATTTTAATATCATAAGGGTATGCCATAATGTAAGTGAATAATTTAATGTTGGTAAAAGTTGAAATGAATGATCTGATAAGTGAGAGCGAGAGCCTTGCCAACTTTTTAACTAAACACTACAAACTGCAACCATCGTTGGACCGTAAGGGTTTAGAGGTAAATTCAGAGGATGTTTCAACTTTTGGAGTCCAACGGATGGTAAACAAGTTTCTCGGTAGCAAGAAGCTAAACAGTACCCATTGGGCCAGCGTGCAGAGCAAAATAGTCGTAATCAACAAGTTTAACCGCCAAAAGAGAGAAAAGAAAAACAAGCACCCAGTTGCCCCACATATGATTAGCCACGGCTGGTAACACAAAAGTCCGATTCCAACTGTTCGCTCAACGAACGTCTCAATAGTTTAGTTGAAGTTCATAAATCTAATAAGCCATGCACTACACACAGCTCCTAATCACAAAAAAAGGGCTGCCCTTTGGAAGCATCAGGAGTTGCTATCGAGGCAAAAGAACTCAGCAAAAACTTTGGAAGCGTCCAAGCGGTCAAATCCGTTTCTTTCACAGTAAACCAAGGTGAGGTTTTTGGATTTTTTGGTCCAAATGGAGCAGGAAAAACAACCACCATTCGTCTGCTGTGCGGGTTAATTAAACCCACAGGCGGTTCAGCTCTTGTTTGTGGGCACAACATTCTCGTCGATCCAACTGGCGTTCGAAGGTACATAGCCATTACGCCTGAAGAGAACATTTTTTATGAAAAAATGAAAGTGGAATCTTACCTGAAATTTTTTGCTGCCATGGCGGGGGTCATATCAAAAAGAGGGCAGGCGAAAATCCAAGAAGTTGCAGCAGTATGTGAGTTGGGTGGCTTATTGAACAAAAAGATAGGAGTTCTTTCGCATGGCCAAAGGCAGAAAATTTCGCTTGCACGTACATTTCTTAGTGATGTGCCTGTAATGTTTCTTGATGAGCCATTTCAAGGAATTGACATCATTCATCGAAAATCACTAAGAGAATACATAAGAGACTACGTTAAGAGAGGCAACACGGTTTTCTTTACCTCGCATAACCTAATCGAAGCAGAACACATAGTGGATCGATTTGCCTTCATTGACCAAGGCAGAATCCTAAAAGTCGGAACCGCCCGCGAACTACGCGACCAATACCTGCTGCCCAGATATTCGCTTCGAGTCCCAGACCCAGTTAGGGCTCAGAAAATACTCTCAGAAGGCTTGCAACTTGAGGAGTGCATAGCAAAAGGCGACGAGGTTATTGTTACCCTAAAAAACCAAGAAGACGTTCAAAAAATAGGGATTCTTCTTTCGGAGATGCCACTTTTGGAGATGCGGTTGCTTGGAACCATGGAAGAGGTTTTCCTAAGACTACGCCAAAAAACACAGACAGAGGCAACTACATGACCGCAATAAGAAACACAACCATGCCCAAAGACCATTCTTGCAGGGGCAACTTTGGAAAAAACGCCGGCAGAAAGCTTAAGCTAATCTTGACCATAGTACGCCGAGATTTTGCTCAAATTCAAAGGCAAGGTTTGCCTGCTTTGCTGTTGTTTTCGGGGCTTCTGTTCTTTTTCGGGTTTGTTCTTTTCAGTGCTGCCAGTAGCACCTTAAGAGAAATTGGGGTGCCAACGTGGACTGGAACAATTACAGGGGCAGAGGGAGGCAGCGGAAGCGGTGAAGGGTTCTTGTCTTCCTTAACATTGCTGCTACCAGTTTATGGCTACGCGATTTTGGTTACGATGATTCTTATTCCAGTTGCGTTTTCGGCTAGTTATGGTTCCGAAATCAAGAAGGGAACAGTTCGGACACTTACTTGTTATCCAGTGGGGGTTTTTGAGATAACAATTGCTAAACTGCTCTATGCTGCCATCGCAGGGTTGATTTTTACGTTGCCAGTGTATTTGCTGCCTGTTTTGATGATTCAAAAACCCCTCGGCGACTTGCTCCTAATATACGCGGCATCCTACACAGCGACGCTTGTGATTGTGGCTGTTGGAGCATTCCTCGCAAACACCTTAGCCTTCGTTACCAAAAAAATGTACATACAACCCACCCTCTTAGCAAATCTTCTGGTGATTTTTTCTTTCCTCATAACCACCACAGTTCTTGGAGGCTTGAGCTCTTTTCTGAAATTCCTATCGCCTCTTTTTGACGCAGCAGCTAAACTTACGCCCCTGTCGCTTTATCACCAAGCTCACTTGCTGTTGTCGTCTCTTCTGGGCGGCGCTGACTCCCCGATGTGGCTGGTGTTTCTGGTTCCGCTGGCTCTTTTGGTTTTAGGTATGGGGCTAACTTTGAAATTGTGGCCGGACATTTACGAAAGAGAATAATAGAATACTTAGTTTTGCAACGTGTTACACATTAGTTTCTTGACTTCTGTGACTGCTTTTATGGAAACTTCCAACATATCGTCACTGGGTTCTTTAGTAGTTAAACGCTGAAAAGCCAAACCGGGAGCGATGAAGACTTTTGTGATAGGCGAGTCTTTGTATTTGGCGCTTAGCCGAAGCAGTTCATAGCTGATTCCAGCGATAACGGGGATTAACAGCAGGCGGTAAGCCAAGTTGATGGTAAACCCCAAGTTAGGCATTATAGTAAACAGCACAATGCTGACTAAGAGGACAATGAACAGAAAACTGGTTCCGCATCGAGGGTGCAGCCGCGAAAAGCCTCTAACATGTTCCACATCCATTGCTACGCCTGCTTCGTGGGCATTTATCGCTTTATGTTCAGCGCCGTGGTACATCAAAACCCGCTTGTATTGTCCCCAAAGCGAGATAGCAGACAGGTAGCCAACAAACATCGTCAGCCGAATGAGGGCTTCGACAAGGTTGAAAACTATGCCGTGAAGTTTAAGCCAAGTGGACAAGAGAAAGGGAACCAAAAAGAACACCGCCATAATGCCCACTACGCCTGCAATGATTAATCCAATTTCTGCAAAGCCGAACTCGATTTTTTCTGGCGGTTTACCTTCTTCAGTTTCTATTTCAAAGGCGTTATTTGCAGAGAACATCATACCTTGGAACCCAAGGATAAGGCTCTCTAACATGTTTACTACACCTCTGAAAAACGGGTAGCCAAGAACCCTGTATTTCTCGGTGTAGGAGTTGACTGGCTTTATGTCGGTAATTATTTGTTTGTCAGGTTTCCTGACGCACGCTACTAGGTGTTTTCTGGAACGTATCATTACTCCTTCAATTAATGCTTGCCCGCCGAAGGCTAATGATGGCTCTTTGCTGAGGTTCTCCGACAACACCAATCACCAAAGCATTACAAACCGTAATCTGAGTGCTTAAACATATAGAGATTCTGCTTATAAACCCAATTTATCGCACACATAAAAACGCAGAAAAACTGCATAAAGCAGAATTAGCCAAATCGCCTTCGGTTACATTACCAGTCTTTGTTTATTTTTTAAAAAATGCAATGACAAGCTTTATTGCCCGAGTTTTTGTTATTAAGCAAAGATTAGCTACGCCGCTTTGCGGCTTCATAGAGATGGATGTAGAAGCATGTCGGAATTTAAACCTGAATGGCCAGAACCAGGCGACCTTGTTATTGCCACCATAGAGAGCGTTATGGATTACGGGGCATACGCTAACCTAGATGAATATAGAAGACGCGGCTTTCTCCACATATCTGAAATTTCCAGCGCCCGCATAAGAAACATCCGTGACTTTGTCCGCGAAAACCAAAAAGCAGTGCTCAAAGTTCTCCGCGTGGACGTAGAAAAAGGACACATCGACCTGTCACTGAGGCGTGTAACAAAACGTGAAAGAATCGAAAAAATCAAATCGTGGAAAAAAGACCGCAAAGGCGACGCACTTTTGCATGCGGTAGCTGAAAAAACTGGTCTCTCCATGCAGGAGATATACCAGAAAGCGGGGGCACCTCTTGAGGAAAACTATGGCTTATACGATGGCTTTGAAAAAGTAGTTAAAGAGGGCAAAGAATTCCTCTCTAAACTCAACATTCCCGAAGATATTGCAAAGGTCATCGTTCAAGTAGCCGAGGAACGCATCAAAATTAAAACCGTAAAAGTCCGGGGCGTCATAGAAGTACGCTGCATGAAACCAAACGGTGTGCGCTGCATTCAACAAGCATTCGCGGGAGCAAAAAAAACCCAACAAGTTAATGACGCAAAAGTTGAGTTTGCAGTGATTGCGGCTCCAAAATATAGCGTTGAAGTTACGGCTGACAACTGGAAACGCGCCGAAGAAGTGCTTGACAAAGTAAGCGAGAGCGTGGTGGCTAACATCACCAAGGCAGGCGGACAAGGCAGCTTTACAAGAGAAAAATAAACATCAGCACTTTAAACAGTCCTGTCTGATTCTCTTTTTGAACTTTTTTTCTCCCGTTTTCATGAAGGTTCGTGGGAAAAAAACTAAATACTTGGTTTAAGCAATGTTTAGTCTATGGCTATCAAAAAGAAAACACATAAAAATCTCTACATTGCCATAATTCTTATAGTTATACTTGCGGTTTCTGTTGCAGCAGTCGTCTACGCAACCCTGCCCCCAGCAAAGAAGGTAAAGGTAGGCGTTCACGTCGGCGACAGCTTTACCTACACTATAACAGGTAGCAGTTCAGACCCAGTTCCTGACTCTTACTATCCAGGCTTCTATCAACTCAATGATACCCAATACTATGAGGTAACGGTAACAAACATCGAAGGCTCCTCAGTCGCGCTTAAAACAGACTGGGTATTCATAAATGGAACAGATATTACGCAACAACAAACAATCAACTTATCCAATGGAGCGATAACTGATCCATATGGCTTCTCCTTCATTTATCCAGCTAACCTTAAAGTCAAAGACATGATTTACCCTATCAACAATACAGTTCCCATTAATGCAACCGTCACCCAAACATATGCAAGCGGCACCCGAGAGAGCGCCTACTATCATGTTGGCATTACCCAATATCTCGCACAGGACCCAACCCAAAGTACACAGCGCATTTTATACGATGAAGTTTATATTGACCAGCAAACAGGAGTGATGACTAACTTTAGCGAAATTCAAGAATACAACAGTCCTTCGCTTGAGCTGCAAGTTATTTATTCACTCATAAATTCAACAGTTTGGGGCGTCTAACTTTTTTTCCAAAATTTTTACTCAGATAACTGATTTTTTGATGCAAATAAAATGAGTTTAACAGAAAAATGGGTCTACGTTCAGAAAATCCCAGTAACCTCTTTATTTTTTATCAGCTTGCTTTGCTTTTATCAGAGCTAACTTTCCACCAGCCTTAACCATCTCTTTCTCAAGGCTACTAAGGCACAAATTAACTCTAATGGAAGCGCCTTTAGTTTGGTTCTTTACCACTAAATGTTCCTGTAACCCCTTCACTTCAATATCCAAAATATCCCCTTGCTCGATGCCTGTGTAATCCTGCGTATCAGCAAAAGTTAACGGTAGAATTCCAAAGTTTGTCAGGTTCTCCCTGTGGATTCGGGCGAAAGATTTGGCGATGATGGCTTTGACACCGAGGTATTTAGGTGCCATGGCGGCGTGTTCACGGCTGGAACCCTGCCCATAGTTTTCGCCACCCACGACAAAGCCGCCGCCTCGCTGAATAGCCCGCTCGGCAAAGGTTTTGTCGATGTGCACAAATGTGTATTTGCTGATTTCGGGGATGTTGCTGCGAAGCGACATGATTTGTGAGCCGCCAGGCAAGATATCATCGGTGGAGATGTTATCGCCCGCTTTTAGCAGCACCTCGCCTGTAAGTTTTTGAGGGATCGGCGGGAAGGTTGGTAGCGGCTGGATGTTTGGACCCATAACCACTTTCGCAACCGACTGCCCTGCGTTGGAAGGATAAATGAACAGGGCATCACTAAGCAAAAACCGATCAGGCATGGCTATTATGGGGAAATTGCCCAGTTTTCGGGGATCAGTAATTTTACCCGTTAATGCGGCAGCAACCGCAGTTTCGGGGCTAACCAAGTAGACTTTGGCATCTTGGGTTCCGCTACGCCCCTTAAAGTTACGGTTAAAGGTCCGAAGCGAAACACCCTCAGAGGTTGGAGCTTGACCAATACCGATACAGGGACCACACGCATTCTCCAAAATTCGTGCACCCGACTGAATCAGGGGCTCCAATTCGCCTGTGGCAGCCAAGTTTTCCATGGCTTGCCGCGAACCCGCCGAGACGGTTAAGCTAACGTTTTCGTGGACGGTTTTGCCCCGCAATAACGCCGAGACGATTTTTAGGTCCCGAAGCGACGAGTTAGTGCAGCTACCTATGCAAACTTGGTCAACAGGGGTGCCTTCCAAGTCGGCTACGGCTTTAACGTTGTCGGGACTGTGAGGCAACGCAATGAGCGGTTCAACTTTGGATAAGTCTATGTCTAAGGTTTCCGCGTACGCTGCACCTTCATCTGCTTTGAGTTCCATCCACTGGTTTCCTCTTGCTTGCCCCTCCAAGAAAGCTTTGGTAGTCTGATCAGAGGGAAAAATGGAGGTAGTAGCTCCTGTTTCGGTTCCCATGTTAGTTATGGTGCCCCGTTCAGGAACGCTAAGGGTTTTGACGCCTGAGCCGTAGTACTCTAAAATCTTGTTTACGCCGCCTTTAACTGTTAACTGCCGCAGAATTTGCAGAATAACGTCCTTGGCGGAAACAAACGGCGAGAGTTTGCTTACCAGGTTTATTCCCAGAAGGCTGGGCATTTCAAGATGGAATGGCTCGCCTGCCATCGCTGCCGCAACATCTAAGCCGCCTGCGCCTATTGCGATTTCGCCCATGCCACCTGCAGTTGGAGTGTGGCTGTCGCTGCCCAGAAGTGTGGTGCCTGGTTTGGCGAAGCGTTCAAGGTAGAGTTGGTGGCAGATTCCGTTGCCTGGACGTGAAAAGACAATACCGTATTTGGCTGCGACGCCTTGTAGGTAGCGGTGGTCGTCGGCGTTGCGGAAGTCGTTTTGGAGCATGTTATGGTCTACAAAGCTGAGGCTCAATTCGGTTTTGACTTTGGGAACGCCCATAGCCTCAAACTCTAGATACGCCAATGTTCCTGTAGAGTCTTGGGTTAGGGTGTGGTCTATTTTTAGGGCTACTTCTTGGCCTACCATCATTTTTCCTTGAGCTAAATGTTGGCTTATGATTTTTTGGGCAACGGTTTGCTTCATGACTTATCCCTACAAATAAAGTGTTGGCTGTTGTTATACGCCAATTATATGAGGGGAAATTTTAAGTTTCGTGTGGATGTTTAGGGTTTAAATTGTTATTTAGCGGAAAAATGAAATAGTTAGACGCTTACACTATAGAGAGGATTTACCGTGTCATTTAAGCTAAAAATGCAGGAATCAGCCAAAAGCAAAAACACCAAAATCGTTTTAGCACTTGACTTCCCCTTCGAACCCATCCAAAACAAAGAAAGAATTCTATCCAAAGCCCAAAAGGTACTCCAAGCCGTCCACCCCTACATCTGCGCTGTCAAAATCAACCACCACCTAACCCTTCCGCTGGGAATCTTTGACGGCGTCGCGCAGTTGGTGGAGCAAATCCGCGGGCAAGGCATGCTGGCGATTATGGACGCGAAAGTCAATGACATCGGCAACACCAACCAAGTCATCGCCGACTACTATTTTGCAGCAGGCTTTGA
This sequence comes from Bathyarchaeia archaeon, assembly GCA_046706605.1. GTDB lineage: Archaea > Thermoproteota > Bathyarchaeia > Bathyarchaeales > Bathycorpusculaceae > Bathycorpusculum. Next base: position 12,606 of record JBJKPJ010000324.1, read on the forward strand.
CGCCATAATCGCAAACCCTTTTGTGGGCTGGGAGGAAGGGCTAAAGCCGCTTTTTGAACAAGCAAAAAAACACGGTCGCGGCGTCATTTTGCTCACCTACATGAGCCACAGAGGCGCCTACGAGGGCTACGGGCAAACTATAATTGACTCACAAACGGGCATGGAAACTCCCCAGTATGTATCGTTTGCTAATAAAGCGCTGAAGTGGGGTGCGGATGGCGTGGTGGTGGGTGCGACGGTTCCGCAGAAAATCGTTGAGGTAAAAACGATTCTGGGCGATAAGGTGCCGATTTATTCGCCGGGTGTTGGTGCTCAAGGCGGGACAGCGGAGGCAGCCGTCAAAGCGGGTGCGAACTATTTGATTGTGGGTAGAGAAATAACTAATTCGGATGCGCCAGCGCAGGCAGCCCGAATGCTCCGGGACTCAATAAAAGAGATCTAGCGGAGTTTATCTGCTGCGTTTGTTTTCCCAGAGTTCTTTTTTGAGCAAATCCCGCACTGAAGAGCGGATAACGCTGCTTCTGCTGGGGTACATGTTTGCTCGGACAAGTTCATCTAAACCTTCCAGATAAGCTTCTGGTAGCAGTACTGTGACTAATTTCATTTGTTTGTTCTCCCTCAACCTACTATAATATGCCTATAACATGTGGCAAATATAAGGTTAGCCTTAGCATTCTGTAATTAATTACAACCGTCTAAGTTGATTTAAGGTCCCAAGAAAAGTTCCATCCAACAAATAGAGCTCCGACTCATCCACATCCACCGATTCTAAACGCAGCACAGGACCAATCAACGCCTCATGACCGATTTCCGCTCGAGGTTTAGTTTCGTTTATGGGTCTGCCACCCAAAAAATCGTTAAAGCTGGGCATAATGTAAAGTTCTGCCGACTTAGCCCTCACACCATAATGCTTCTGCAGGGTTTCCGCAACTGAACCCACGATTTTGACGCGGCTTTTCTGAAGCAAAATCTTCGCAAACGCTTCCGCGTCAATTTTTGCCCGCATCCAAACCTGCCGAGTAATCTTGTAGCCCGTTGGGTCCCGGAAAACTACCACTGGATGCAAATGCCCCATCACAAGCGTCTTACAACCCAAAAGCGCTGGGGAAGGCCATCTGTGCCCATGAAAAATCCCAACGTCGCCAACGACAGAGCCAGTTGCAGGTAGCATCTCGATGCCTTGTGGAAGCAGTGGTTCGAGGTTGGCGTCATGATTGCCACGCACAATCGAGATATCACTGATGGATTGCTGGAGTTTTTGAAAAAAAACAGGGATATCTTGCCATTCGCCAAACTCGCTGGAGGCAACGGTATATTTTACATCACCCAAAATAACCAGCCTATCGGGTTTTGTCTCCTTGAGGATAGCGGTTAGTTTGGTAAGGAGTTTTTGGGTTTGGCTTGGCACGTGAATGCCTTTTTCTTGAAGCTGCATTTCCCATCCCAGATGCGGGTCTGCGATAAGAAGTGTCTTTGAATGACCAGCTTTTACTATGGCTGCCGGGTTGGGCAAAAGCAAATTAAACATTAGACATTAACCAAGTTCAATAGTTTTTTGTGAATCTCCATATTTCCAGACGCGACAAAACTGAGCCGCTGCACAGGGTCTAATTTCACATTTATGGGTTGGTTGTTTGCGTCTGTAACCACCCCGCCTGCCTCCTTAACGATGAGAAAGCCCGCGGCAACATCAGTTGTGCGAATTTTCTCCCGTAAATCAATAAATGCGTCAATTAAACCAGCTGCTACAAAGCAGATTTCAGGTGCGTTGGCACCAAAATGCCTAGTGTGTTTCACGTTTTCTATTATTGCAGATACCGTCGGCAGGTTGATTTTGGATTTGTAGGTGTTTAAATCCACGCCGATAACTGCTTCATCTAAAGAGGCATTTTTTGAAGTAGCCATCCGTTTGCCATTTTGATAGGCACCTTTGCCCAAAAAAGCTGTGTAAGCGACGTCGTGGCAGAGATCAACAACCATCCCTGCATATACGCTGGCAAGTTCAGGTTTGTCGGAGACGGCAATGGAGGAGGCATAGAAGGGTAACCCGTGGACTAAGTTCGTGGTTCCGTCGATGGGGTCAACAGTCACATAGCAACTGTTTGGGCAATCACCAAATTCTTTGATGCCTGACTCCTCGCTTATAAGTGTGAAACATAAGCCGTGCCCTTTGAAGGTGTCAACTATGGCGGCTTCCGCGGCTAAATCTACTGGCTTTATTAAATCGCCTCCTGCACCTCTGCCCAAGTTTGGCTGGGGGTCTTTTAGGGTTTTTAGGCAAGGTTCGATGGCGGCTTGGATGTTTTGTTTACAGTCGTGCAGAATACGTTGCCAATCATTGGGGGTGTTCATTTGTGAACCTTCAGCTTCTAATATGTGGACAAGTTGATAAAATTACTTCCCGTTAGCAATCCATAATGATGAAGATAGAGTTTTCCAAACACTAGAAATTACAGATGAAAAGTAAAGAATCAGAAGGAGAGGTTACTTTACTATTTCTCGTTTCTTCCAGCGCAGGTTTTTGCCTTTGCATTTTCGGCATTTCAGCGCGGTTGAAGCATTTCGTGCGCCGCAGTCTCTGCAGATTTTCATGTACAACCGGTGCTGTTGCGCTATGGTCTTTTTTAATGGGTCTAATATTGGCATTGATATGTACCTCGGTTAGGCTAACAGTTTGATGGCTAAGTATCAAATATACCTTTTGTCTAAAAACCCAAATAAAGAAAGCACGGCAGCTTACCCCAAAACCTCCGCTAATAAACCCGCAACATCGCTGGGTTTTTGCGCCACCGCAACACCAGCTCGACGGAACACGTCGATTTTGCTTTGGGCACTGCCCATTCCCCCCGAAATTATAGCTCCAGCATGCCCCATATGCTTACCCACAGGCGCAAACCGCCCAGCCACATACGCCACCACAGGCTTAGGATAAGCCGAAGTGACAATATACTTTGCTGTTTGCTCTTCGAGGTTGCCGCCGATTTCCCCAATCAAAACCACCGCGTCCGTAGCCGAATCCACCCTAAACAGTTCCAACGCATCAATAAAATTCACCCCTACAACCGAATCGCCGCCAACACCAACACAGGCAGATTGCCCAAACCCGTTGCGTGACAGGTTGTCTGCGATTTCATAGGTTAAGGTGCCGCTTCGGGAAATCACACCAACCCTGCCTGGAACAAAGACTTCTTTAGGCATGATTCCCAGCTTGCATTTTTCGGGAACAATTATGCCAGGCGTGTTTGGACCAATCACGGTAATTTTTGCGTTTTTGGCGTGTGCCATGATGTTTATGGCATCCTTCACTGGCAGATGCTCGGTTAGGATGACTATGGTTTTGATTTGGCTGGCGATAGCTTCCAAGGCTGCATCCAAAGCGTGGGACGCTGGCACAAAACTTATGGCAGCATCAAGCAAGTGGATTTTGGTGGCTTCTTTGATTGTGTCGTAAACTGGGACGCCCTGTATGGTTTGTCCCCCTTTACCGGGGACTACTCCAGCCACGATTTTGGTTCCATATTCCAACATGAGTTTTGTGTGGTAGCTACCCTGCTTGCCAGTGATGCCCTGCACAACCACCCTTGTTTTTTCGTCAATGATTATGCCCATTTTTTTGCTCCTCTGCAAGTTTTACCGCTTTCTCGGCAGCTTGCTCCATGCTGTCCAAAACAGAAAAGCCTGCATCTTTTAAAATCCGCTTTCCCTCCCGCTGATTAGTGCCCACCAACCTGACCACCAAAGGCTTTTTTGACTCAGCCAAACGGATCGCCGAGACAATTCCTCTAGCCACATCATCACAGTGAGTTATACCGCCAAGCACGTTCACCAGCACCACCAAAACCTTTGGAGCAGCCGAGACAATCTGCAACGCCGCAGTTATGGCTTCTACAGTTGCGCCACCGCCTAAATCCAGAAAGTCCGCGGGTTTGCCGCCAGAAAGGTTAAGCAAGTCCAGCGTAGCCATCACTAACCCTGCGCCGTTGCCTACCACGCCGATGTCGCCGTCAAGCTCCACATAAGCCAAATGCTGCTCTGCGGCAAAAGCTTCTTTTTTGGAAAGCTGCTGGGCTTTTCTTTCTGCGTATTCAGGGTGCCTAAATAAGGCGTTGTCGTCAATTACCATACGAGCATCTAAGGCGACAAAACCAGCAGGTGTTTCTGCCAATGGGTTTATTTCCACAAGTTCAGCGTCGTTATCTACGCAAAGCGAATAGAGTTTTTGGATAATTTCCGCTAACTCTGCCTGCTGCTTACCACTATAACCTAGTTTTTTCACTATTTCGGCAGCATCATTTTTTCCAAAGCCAACCAGCCAATCTACCTGTTTGCTCAAAATCGCTTTTGGGGTTTTGGCGGCTGTTTCCTCAATGTTTACACCCCCAGCCTGTGAAGCAAGCATAACGTAGCAACGGTTAAAACGGTCGATGGCGATGCTCACATAAATTTCCCGCGTTACCGCAAGTTTTTCCTCAACCAGCACTCGCTTCACTGGAAAGCCCTTTATCTGCGCCGCAAAAAGTCTAGCTGCTACTTGCTGGGCTTGTTGAGCGGATTGGGCTGGGAGGATTCCGCCTGCTTTTCCTCGACCACCCGCCAAAACCTGCGCTTTAACTATGTAAGGCGGATTTAGCTGCATCGCAGCCTGTGCGGTTTGGCTGGCATCAGTGATTAGTATGCCTTTTGGAATTGGAATGTCGTGCTTTCTGAATTCTTGTTTTGCTTCGTACTCGTATAGATCCAAAACATACCCTATTTGATTACTTCAATGGTAACATATGAACGTGTATCTTCTATGCCGTCAATGCTGTAGAGTTTTTTTAAGATTTCATCAAGATTTTCCCGTTCAACGATTATCAGGGAGTCTACTTCGCCTGCGATGCGAAAGGCCCTGGAAACTGCGAGCTCACGAATTTGCTCATAGACGTGTATGCGTTTTATCGGTGACACTTTAAGGAGGATAAATGCGGGGGTAGTGGATACGCCAAGGGCACTTAGGCCTTTTTCGGTTACGTCAATGAAGCCTCTGCCTGTGCGGATGTAGCCGCGGTTTTTGAGTTTGCGCAGGTGCACGTTTAGAGCTTGGCGGCTTACGCCTAGCTGTCCTGATAGTTCGTCTTGTTTTACTCGCAAGGTGTAGGTGTTGGTGGATTTTCCTTTTTCGAAGAGGGTTTTTAAGAGTTGAATTGAACGTTTAGTTAATGGCTCCAAACTGGTCACTTTTGTTGTGTTTTGTTAACTTAAACCTTTACAATAGTAGCAAACTTGCTTAAGAACCTGCTCCTCAAAAGCCGAAGTGCACAGATATTAAAGGCGTTCTTTAAGCGAATCGGCAAGAATCCTCAACTTCCGTTGGCAACTAAAGTTAACCTTTACCAAAATGTGTTTCCAAGAAAGAATATTACAGTATAAGAAAAACAGGCAATTTGCTCCATTAAAGAATACAAACTAAACACCACAATGTATTTATTTTGAAAAAAAGCTTAAGTGAAGCTACTTAAAGTAAACTAGGAGTGAAGCCAACCCGTGACTGAAAATGGCAGCGCTGTCTTGATTGGCAAAAAACCAATAATGAACTATGTCCTTGCCTGCATCACTTTTTTCCACGGCGGAGCAAAAGAAGTCAGTATAAAAGCACGGGGCAGATCCATCAGTCGAGCAATTGATGTCGCTGAAGTTGTGCGGCACCGATTTCTTCCTGACGCAAAAATAAAAAGCATAAGCATCGGAACCGACAAGTTTCTGCCACAAGACCAAGAAAACGAAAACAGCAATCAAGTCACTAA
>JBJKPJ010000325.1:0-2033 GCA_046706605.1 Bathyarchaeia archaeon
TCTAAGGGGTCACCGACAACATCAGAGAGGATAAGGTTGAGGATTGCGGCAGGGTAAGCTGTTTTGGCTAACCACCCGCCTTTGAAGCAAGAGAGGTGTTTTCTGATGGTGTTGATTTCGTTGATGGTTGCGCCGCTTCTTAGGAGAGCTACTGTGAGCTTCTGCATATCGTCGAGGTTTATGCCTTCGCGGGGGTAGGACATCATGCTTGAGCCGCCGCCCGAAATCAAGCAAACAACCAAATCATCCACTCCCGCCCGCTCCACAAGCGCCAGCATCTTTTTTGTCCCCGCCACACCTCCTTCATCGGGCAATGGGTGGCTAGCGTAGTTGAGCTGTATTTTGGCTGTTTTGGTTGGACTACCTTTAGGAACAATGACGGTTCCCTCAGTTATGTAGTTGCCCAAAACTTCCTCCAACGCCTGAGCCATTGGGCCTGCGGCTTTTCCGCCGCCGACAACAAAAACGCGCTGATATTTAGTTAAGTCAAAAGTTTTGCCTTCCACTTGAAGAAGTGTACGGGTTAATGTGAGTTTGGAGGCTACAATCTGTTTTGGGTCAACAGCGTTTACGGCGTACTCAAGGCTTTCAAGGGCTAGGGTTCGGGCTATTTTTGTGAGCTGGTTTTGGCCGTTCTCAACAAGTTCAGGTAGATTTTGTATTTTTATCATCAAATTTTCCAGCCCAATCTTTCTGATAATTGATGATGCCCAGTTATGGCTAATAAATTGTTTCATCCAAAGAAAAAGCAAAGCCAAAACGGCGTGTTTAGTTTTCTAGCCTTTCCTGCGTGAGGGTTTCAACGATGTCAGTTGCTATGTCCACGAGGGAGTCTGCCTGCTTCATCATGGCGTCCCCGTTGATTTCTTCCAGTTGGCTGATTTGCTGGACGATGGTTTCGACTTCAATTAGAAAACGCAAAACCGAATCATTGGTTGCTGGGTTTTTGGTGACCTCTTCGCGGATAAGTATCTCGATAAAGGCGGGTTCGCCTAGGCTATAGTATATAGCGTTTCGTGCTTTTCGTATGGCTTCAACAACTAAACTTGGCGCCATGTAGGGAATTTTTCGGGCAGCTTCAAGTTCAGCTTTCGCTTCACGAAGATACCGCAGCGCCCAGCCCTTTCTGTACTCATCCATCATAAGTTATGCCAGGTTACTCAGCCAATTCTTCTTGGTCCTCAAATTCAGATTCATCAGCATTTGTGGCTTGAGCTAATGCAATGGTACGAGTTATGTATCCAGCAGTTTGATTTCGGACACGCGTTGTGGTTCCTTTGGTTAAAGTGTCAACTGCGCGTTTATTTTCGTCAAAATTGTTGCTGAATTTGCTTGGAAACTTGGTCATTAGTTCTTTGCCTAGACGCTTAATCTGATCGGTCTTTACTTTTCCCAGTTGTATTCCTCCGATGTTAACGGGTTTCTCCCAGCGTTTAAAAACGTAGGAGCAACTCTCAATAGATGAAGGGCTTAATTTAAGTTTACGCCTCAACACAGGAGTTTAACGTCCCGAAAACCGTTAAGGCTAAAGCTGAAAAATAAATTTGACAGTTAATTGATTTTGATGCTGAAAAATGCCTCAAAATTCCTCGCTATCTGTTCAGCGACCTCGTCTGGGGATATTTTTTTGATTTCTGCCACTGCTTCGACGACGTTACGGATATAGGAGGGCTTGGTTAATTGCCCGTTGAAGGGTTTTTTCCAGTAAGTTACTGGACCATCGGTCTCGGTTAAAAGGTTGGTCAGGGGGGCTTTTTCTACGACTTCCCGTATCCCATTAGAGTACACCACAGGTGGTCCTTCGGTTATGAAGTAGCCGTGGTCAACGGCCCTAACCAATGCGGTCAATGGGTAGCTAAACCAGTGAAGGAGCACACGTTTGAGGCAATAAGAGGGCAACATGTCTACGATTTTGTCGGTTGTCCCCCTTGAATGGATAATTACAGGCAAGCCAAGTTCTTCAGCGAGGCGAAGCATTTTGTCAAAAACCATGGTTTGTTTTTCCCATATGGTTTCGTATTTGGAGTCTAAGC
>JBJKPJ010000326.1:0-8233 GCA_046706605.1 Bathyarchaeia archaeon
CACATTGGCAGGCGCCCTTCGGTATCCAAACGCCAAAAGCCGCTCTCCGCTCTGTGCCATCTGCACGATAACCGTGGAAATTTCGCTTTTCTGGTCATAGGTTAGTGAGCGCTCTTCGCCTCCCAGCAGAATTTTGTCTGCGTTTTCTAGGATTTTTTCTGGGGCACCGCTGGATAGGGCAACTTGACTGGTGCTGAATTGGTAGATGTATGAGGCGACTTTGCGGTTTACATCAAAACTGTATTCGTCTTTTAGGAGCCACCCCTCTGTTAGAGCCTGGGTGTTTTTGTTGTCCTGTTTTAAGCGTTCCAAAATTGCCTGCGCCATTGGATTACCTAAAATTACATTTGATGCCGTATCACGTATGGCGTCACTTGACAAAAGCGCGGTTCTCAGCGCTGACAGCTCATTTGGGTTGAACTGGGCTGAGGCGGATAGTTTGCCGTCAAAATATAGATGCTGCACCCGCATGGATTTCTCGGTAATCGTGCCCGTCTTGTCGGTGGCAATAACTGTGACATTTCCCAGGGTTTCGGCTGCTCTTAGCCGCTTTACGATAACGCCTTTGCGAGACAGCGCGTAACTGCCTACGCCCAAGACCATGGTGATTATGATTGGCAACTCTTCTGGGATAACTACAAACGCCAACGACAACCCATACAACACCGCTTCAGCAGGGCTCGGCTGTAGCCCCCGTATGTAGCTCAAAGCTGGAATAAGGATGGAAAAGAAGAGGGCAACCCAGACCAGCGATTTAGAAAGCTGCTTCATTGCCAACTGCAACGCTGTTTTGGGCTCTTTGGCAGCTTTGGTAATGCCCGAAATCCTGCCTAACTCGGTGCCTATACCTGTGGCTGTTACCAACGCTTTTGCTCTGCCACGGGTGATGACGGTTCCCGCGAAAACCATGTTGTGTTGGTCAATTACACGGGTTTGACTTGGCAGCGTTGTCTTGGCGTCTTTTGCAACAGGGTATGACTCTCCTGTCAGTGAAGACTCATCGGCTTCCAATCCATAGACTTCCAGCAGTCGAGCGTCGGCTGGAACACGCTGCCCTACCCTTAAAAGCAGCACATCGCCCGGCACCAGAAAAGCTGTCTGCACTTCAACCTGTCGCCCATTTCTGAGGACTATTGCGGTTGGCGGTGCCAGCTCTCGCAGAGACGTCACTGAGCGTTTGGCGCGGTACTCGTTCCAGACTTCCGCCAACACCAAGATGATGATTATGACAATTATTGTTAAGGCGTCAGTTAGGCTGCCTAAGATGCTATAGAGCGCGCCCACCGCGATAAGCAGCAAAATCATGGGTTCAGTGATTTCTTCCCGCAAAATCCCCAGAAAACGGATTTCCCGCTCTTCAACAAGGCGGTTTGGGCCATATCGGTTTAGGCGTTGAGATGCCTCGTAGTCAGTTAAGCCCGCCTCGGGATTTACGCTTAAGTTGCGTGCAACTTCCTGTGGCTGCTTGCTAAACGGCTGGCTCATCAAGGCACACCTGACTTAAACAGAGTAAAAGTTACGTGTTATAAAGTTGTCCGACAGTTACATCTTGCATGAGAGTTTTTTAGCTTAAAAAAGAAAAATAAAATGGGTTTAGTGCGAGAACAGTTTTGCGTATGGTCGCTTAGAGACTGGCAGTATTTTTTTGAATTTTCCCGCCGAAATTTCTTTGGGGTCGCCGCCGAAGTGTTTGCAGTATTCTTGAACTAAGCCCTCGATTTGTTTCATGTCGCGTTTGCCCACTGGCATTATCTTGGTCCCGCTGACTGGCTCTAAGATTTCGCCGCGTTCGTAGATTACCCCACCATGCATACCTGTGCCTACAAAGCGTGCTTTGCATTTTTCGCAGCCTTGAAGGTTCAAACCCAAAATAAGGATAACTCCGCCCGCCATGTACTCTGCGAGGAAGTCACCTGCGGTTTGCCCAATGACGATTTTTGGGATTTTATGCTGGTACTCCTTCATGTGGATGCCTACGCGGTAGCCAACGTAGTCTTTTACGAAGATTTTGCCGCCCCGCATCGAGTTGCCCGTAACATCGCCAGCGTGCCCTTCAACCACGATTTCACCTTCGTTCATGGTGTTGCCACAGCCGTCTTGTGCGTTGCCATGGACTGTGATTTTTGGTCCGTTCATAAATGCGCCTAAGTCGTTACCTGGGGTGCCGTAAATGTCGATAGGGATTGTGGTTGGAAGGTCGGTTCCGATGTAGCGTTGGCCACAGACATTGTGGATTTCTAAACGTTCAAGTTTGTCAGCGCAGATGATTTGGCGTAGCATACAGTTGAGTTCTCTGTAGTAGATGCATTCAGCATCAACTTTGATTGTTGTGCCTTCACGGATTATGCGGTTTTGGTATTTGGAGTCAATTGTTGAAGTTTGGGGAGATTGTTGTGTTTGCATGTTTTAGGCTCCTGCCATTTTAACACCTAATATGTCAAGTTCGGTTTTGGTTAAGCCGACACCGCGTAAGGCTAAACGGTTGCCGCGTAAGCTTTCAATTGCATTTATGCCCATGCCGCCCATCATGTCTTTGATTTCCACGCTCCAACTACGTAGCAAATTCGCTAAACGTTGGGCGCCTATGTCTGGGTTAACACGTTTGCTAATCCATGGGTCGCTGGTTGCAATGCCCCATGGGCATTTTCCTGTGTAGCAGCGTTGGCAAACAGTGCAGCCCAAGGCTATTAGTGCAGCGGTGCCAATGTAGACTGCGTCTGCGCCTAATGCTATGGCTTTTACTACATCAGAGGCGCTTCGAATACCGCCTGCGATGACCAAGCCTGCATGATTTCGGATGCCTTCTTCTCGAAGGCGCTGGTCAATCTGCGCCAATGCGAGTTCGATGGGTATGCCAACGTTGTCACGGATTACTTTGGGGGCTGCGCCTGTTGAGCCGCGGACGCCGTCAACAGCGATGATGTCTGCGCCTGCGCGTACCATGCCGCTTGCGATGGCTGGCGCGTTGTGGACTGCTGCGATTTTTACGGAGATAGGTTTGGTGTAGTTGGTGGCTTCTTTGAGTGCGTAAATCAGTTGCCGTAGGTCTTCGATTGAGTAGATGTCGTGTTGCGGGTAAGGTGACAGCGCGTCGGTGCCAGTTGGAATCATGCGGGTTTTTGCCACATGTTCAGTGACTATTTCGCCTGGTAAGTGTCCGCCGATACCGGGTTTTGCGCCTTGACCAATTTTGATTTCTACGGCGGCACCTGCATCAAGGTAGTCGGGGTGGACTCCGAATCTGCCTGAAGCCACCTGTACGATGGTGTGGTCGCCGTATTTGTAGAGTTTTTTGTCTAAGCCGCCTTCCCCCGTGTTCCAATATGTGCCGCATTCTGTAGCAGCACGCGCCAATGATTCATGCACGTTAAGGCTGATGGCGCCATAAGACATAGCGGAGAACATGATTGGTGTCTCAAGGCAAAGCTGTGGAGTCAACTGGGTTTTGAGTTCTGCTCCGCCGTTTTCCACTACCAACTCCAACTTGTCGGGTTTTGCACCTAGATACGTGCGGATTTCCATTGGTTCCCGCAAGGGGTCAATGGAGGGATTAGTGACTTGGCTGGCGTTAAGCAGCAATCTGTCCCAGTAGGTATAGTTGGGTTTGTCGTTGCCCATGCCTGTTATGATGACCGCTCCGTTTTCCGCTTGTTTTTTGACGTCGCGGATAGCTTCATATGTCCAGTTGGCGTTTTCGCGGTTAGCGTTCGGGTTACGTTTGATGGTTATGGCGTGTGTAGGGCAGAAGGTGACGCAGCGCATACAGGTCACGCAGTTTTCGTCTTTGCTGCAGATGCTGTCTGTTTCTTCATCGTAAGAATGTGTGTCGTATGTGCATTGGTTAACGCAGACTTTGCATCGGATGCAACGTTTCTCGTCGCGTTCCACCAAGTATTCAGGTATTACATAGGTTTTCATTTATATTACGCCTCCAGCCAAGATTTCAGTGTTAATTTTGCTGTTGGCTTTTAGTTTACCAACCACGGGTTCACCGCCTCCCGGGCACCAGAACTTATCCAGTTGTGGAGAAACCAGCCGCATTGCTGACTCCTCAGAGGACAAGTACAGGGTGTCGCCGTTAGTGCCAGCGACCAGTGGTCGAAGTTTAATTCTATCGGTTAACCCAATCATCTCGCCGTGGTGAGCGACAACGATACTGAATGGACCATTCATCAGCAGGCTGCCATAGGTTTGGCGCAGTGTCCGAATCAGAGCTGCCTGTTTTTGCTCCATTTTGTCGATTTCACTCCAAAGCGGTGATGCAAACACCTGAGCAACTAAACTAACTGGCAAGTGCTGTCTGCGCATAAGCAAATCCACTGCATAGGCTAACACTTCGGTGTCGGTTTGCATGGTGCATTTGTAACCGAACATTTCTAGATAACGTCGGTTTATGCCATAGCTTGAGAGTTCACCGTTGTGGATGACTGTCCAGTCTAGAATGTTGAATGGGTGTGCTCCGCCCCACCAGCCTGGTGTGTTTGTTGGAAAACGACTGTGGCAACTCCAAAGGTAGCCCTGGTAATCCTCTAAGCGGAAAAACTCTGCCACGTCCTCAGGGAAACCCACTCCCTTGAAAACGCCCATGTCTTTGCCGCTGGAGAACACAAAGGACTTGCCTGTTTCTGTGTTTATGCGCATGACCGCTTCTATAACATAGTCCTCTTCAGTTTGACCTTCTGGTCGCTGCTTTTTTGGCGAGACAAAGTAGCGCCACACAAGTGGGGGGTCACGCACGTCTGCTGGTTTTGTCTGCATCTCCTCATCGTAGAGTATGTCAAATTTTGCAGCAAGGGTTTTGTCGGTTTTCTCTTTTGCGTCTTTGCTTAGGTACATTATGTGGAAAGCATAGTTGTCTTTGTAGTCAGGGTAGATGCCGTAAACTGCAAAGCCGCCGCCTAAACCGTTGCCGCGGTCATGCATGTTCGATATGGCTTTAACTGGGTCTTTGGAGCCGAAACGGTTGCCGTTTGTGTTCATCATGGCAAAGATTGCGCATCCTGAGAAATCCTTGTCGTGACCAAAAGGATTGATTATTTTTCTGTCATTTTCATCCATGTTTATTGCACCACACACATTTTCTTTTGCAGCTTTACAGGCAACATGGCCAAACCGAAATCGTCTGAAAGCAACTGCGCTTTGAATTTCTTTACGTTTACTGTGTTTTTCATGAGGTAGTACAGGATGCCTGCACGTTCAATGCAGTTTACCAATGTTAAACCCACGATAATGTTGTTTTTCAGAACCAGCTTCTTGTACACGCCGCGTTCAGGTTCATGTTTAACAAGAATTTCCAGCGTTGGGTCATCTTTGGGGTTAGCTAAACCGATGGAGACAATTGGTGTGCCAAAGTATTTTAGGCTGCTCATGTTGGTGCCGCCTAAGTAAGTGGCTTTTTTGCCTGCCATGTTGTAACCTGCTATTTTGCCCTCCAACATTGCCAAAGGCCAGAGCGGCAATAGGCGGTTTTGATTTAAGATAAAGTCGTATGCCTCTGCTACGTCGCCGCTTGCGTAAATTTCTGGAACGTTTGTCTGCATCTCGCTATCTACCACTATTCCACGGTTGGTTTTCACTGGTGTACCTGCTACTAGCTCGGTTCTTGGGATGACGCCGATAGCTACGATGACAAGGTCACATGGAACTTGGTCGCCTTTGGTTAAGATGACGCCTCCCACACTATCCTCTTTGCCTTGTTTGCCGATGATTTTCTGAACTGACTGTCCCGTAACGATGTTAACGCCTGCTTTTTTGATGGCGGCTAAAATTATGTCTGATGCGTTGGCATCTAAAAGCAAACTTAGGATTTTGTCTTGCAACTCAACTACGGTGACTTTTAATCCGCGTTTAACCAGCCCCTCCGTTACGCTGATTCCGATCAAACCTGCACCGATGACTACGGCTGACTTAGCGTTGATTGCATCGATTTTTGTAGCTAAGCATTCTGCGTCTTTGATGGTGGTGAAGGTGAAGATGCCGTCTTTGTCTTGTCCCTCCATCTTTGGCACGAAGGGTTTGCCGCCCGTGGCTAGCAGCAGTTTTTCGTAAGTTACCATTTCTCCGCTTTCTAGTGTCACGTTTTTCTCTACGAGGTTTAGCGCGGATGCTTTTTTGCCCATGTAGGCTTCTACATTTTGTTCTTTCCAGAAGTCTTGCGTTCGGCACTTCATTTTGTTAAAATCTGCTTTGCCGCTGACAAAGTCGCTGATCATCGGGCGACTGTACTGGGGGCAGAGCTCTTCAGATATCACTGCTAATGTACCTGTTGGGTCAACTTCGCGGATGGCTTCAACTGCACCTATGCCGGCTGCTGAAGCTCCTACAATCACGTATTTTGCCATGTTAGGTTTTCACCTCTTTAAATTCCAACGCTTGGTTGGGACAGTTAGCTACACATACGGGCTCTTCTAGTCCTTGGCATAGATCACATTTGGCGACAACTTTGCCTTCTTTATCCATGATTAATGCGCCATACGGGCAAACCATCACGCAGGTCCAGCAGCCCATACATTTGTCTTTGTTATGGGATACTTGGCCTGTTTTTGGGTCTTTGGTCATGGCGCCTGTTAAGCAGGCAGTTACGCATGGGGCATCTTCGCAGTGGCGGCATTGGATGGCAAACGAGACGGGTTTGTTGACTTCTCGTCTGATTCTGCTTACGGGTTTGGGGTGCTCCATGTTGTAGGCTTTGATTATGTCTTTTGATTTGGAGTGTGCTGTGGTACAGTAGACTTCGCAAAGTCCACATCCCATGCAGGCTTCTTGGTGTGCAACTATTTTTTTCATGTTTTATCCTTCTTGAGTTATTTAGCGGGGGCACGTGAGCATGAACACGTGGAGTTCAATGTCATTTGTGCATAACGTGCCCTTGCTTGCCGTTGTTCGTTTATCTTTTTTAATTATTATTCTACATGTGTTTAGCGACGTTTTTTCTCACTCTTTTTTCGGGTTCCCCCACCAAATGGCATGTATTCTATATAACTTTGTTGGTAATCATTTATATGTTACTTAAGGAAATATGTAATATAAATGAAACATATAGAGGAAACTGGTGTTCATGGCTGAAAAAGACCTCGGATACAGACGCGTTCAATGCACTGGACGCGGCTCATACATAATATCCCTCCCCAAAGAATGGGTGGAAGACATAGGATTAAACAGAGGCAGCGAAATCGCCTTCAACCAACAACCCAACTCAACCCTTACATTGGTTCCTAGGAAAATCATGGAAAAAGAAGGCAGAGAAGACGGCACTAAACCTAAAGAATACCTTGTAAACGTCGACCCCAAAGAGCCCCTCGACTCAACCGTACGAATGATACGCGCCCTATATGCCATAGGTGCCGACATAATCAGAATCCACTTCAAAAACATCCCAGACCCCTCAAAATTCAAAAACGACATCAAAAGCCTCGCCCGAGACCACTTTTTAGGCTCAGAAATAATAGAAGAAACCCAAGACGAAATCATCCTTCAAATCCTAATCAAACACTCCGATTTTCCCATCGAAAAAGCAGTTAGACGCATGGGAATTGTAGCTCTTGCAGCAAACCGAGATGCTATTGCTGCACTAAAAGATCGAAGCACCAGCCTTTTTGACAGCGTCATAAATGCCCACAATGACGTAAACCGATTGGGACTGTATGTTGTGCGCCAGTTAAAGCATGGCATCGAGCGCAACCTGTATCGAGAACTTGGTTTTAGAAATCCTAAAGAGTTTTTGCTATACCGCATAGCAGTAAATGATATCGAAAGCATTGCCCAAAACGCAGTCAACATCATAAATAACCTAAACACCCTGCAAAAACTCATCGAAAACCAAACACTCTTCATAAAAGAGCCCCTAGACGAAGAGATTTACAATCAGCTGGTCAATTTCAGCGCCCAAGCCCACCAACTCTACGACGACTCCATAAAAGCCCTCTTCAAAAGAGAATATAAAGAAGCAGAAAAATTAATCTCCAAACGCGAATCTCTCACTCCGCTTGAAAACGAACTTATTCTGCTAATGTCCAGCAAAAAACTTGACCCAAACATCGCAGCCGTGTTGCGACTGATTTTTGACAGCTCAAGACGTATCATGGACTATAGCAAAAACATGGCAGAACTCACCCTCAACCGCACTGTTGAAGAAATCTGCTCCACCTTGGCATCCAAATAAGCTGATAGGGCTTAAGCTTCCTTAAATATTTGAAAAAGCAGGTGTTGCTCTGCTTTTCGCCTATGCTCAACC
>JBJKPJ010000327.1:0-1179 GCA_046706605.1 Bathyarchaeia archaeon
CACCACAAGAGCACCTGCCGCTCAATGCCAGGCGACGAAATTTCCTGTTACAGGATTTACATCTAAAACCCTGCGTAGAGAAGGCACGCATGTTACCAGCTATGTCACGCATAAAATGGGTGTTTAAAACCTTCAGTGCAACACTTCGAGCGTTAACAGCGTCGATTTTTTCTCCCAAATCAAGCTGCATATTGAGCTTGTCAATCATTGACTTGAATTCTTTGTAGCTGCTGTTGGCGTTACCGAGGTTAATGTTGGTACAAGGCGTAGTGTACTGGAAGCCTTCAAACTGGGCTTCAGTTCCCAAACGGTGCCCAATCACGTCCATTATGGCGCTTGCGGGTCTTGCATCAAATTTTTCTAGGGTTTTCTTGTAAAACTCCACAGGATAGGTGGCGCTGACATCAAAGTCATGGGCTTGCCGCTGCACCTCTTTAGTGTTAACAAATGGAATAAGCAAAATAGGTGCATCCATGATTCCGCCGATCTGAGCGGGCAAATAAACCCGAGAGAAATTAATCAAAGTATCAAGCGCCAACATAATGGCATCCTCGTCACCGTCACAGTCGCGGCGTTTAGCCGAGTGCCAAACAGGATGAGCATAGATAACGTTTCGGTCTGTAAACCCGACCACGCGTCCCAAAATGCAGGCGCAGGTGTGAGGAGCTAACCCAAAGATCAGCTGCCCAACAATATCTTCAGCTTTGTTTATGTTGTAGAAGGCTGGCAACTTGTACACACGAGTGAGCAGGTCATCGATAAAGTTAGCTATTTGAACAAAGTATTCTCCTGCACGCCATGGAATAACAACGTCCTGAATTTTCAATTCACACACTTGGTTTGGATCAACCAAGGGCAAGCCGTGAGTGTCTGATAAGTAGCCCATTTGATGCATTTTCTCTACAGAAACGCCGATTTCAGAAGGTGTAATATGGGTAAGGGGCGCGTTGGTGGCGTCAAAACGGATAGTGCCATCTTTGTAGACAGACAACTGATGTTTGGCACGCAGAATGCCTTTTTCGATGATTTCAGGGGTTTTGTCAAGGTTAGTTAAACCCTTAACGCCCCGCAGAACTTTGGGCGCTTGGCAACCAAGCGTTTTAGAAGCAGAATCGATTGCCTCTTTAAAGTTGATTGGCTGCCGCTGATACATAACCCCCTCCGTCTTGCAACTTATAC
>JBJKPJ010000328.1:0-3881 GCA_046706605.1 Bathyarchaeia archaeon
GCCCTGCACTGTCCTCTCTAAAATAAAGTCAGGAGTATAAACTTCGTTTGGTAAGGGGAAACTAATTGTTTCATAACCATATGGGATGCGCATTCGTAGAAGGGTAAGCGCTGTTTTCTTTTCCCAACCGCTTTTGTAACGGCTCATCTTCTGGTAGTAAGCCGTCGATTGTCCTGTAATTTTTTGTGCCCGACCAAGGAAATCCAAAGCGTTTTTGAGTGTGTAACGGTTGAGGTTTTTCTGTTTAAGCCACCTGCCCAGCAGAAAGAACGGGTAGTCCACTTTGGCAGGATCCTGCGGAAAAAGCCGTTTGGCAAAATCAGTCAATCTTTGACGAGCGTCTGCAGCTGTTTTTTCGTCGCGCCAAAGCGAAGGACCTGCATAAGGAATAATGCCTAGGGCGGCTGCTACGTTGGCGTTTTCTTTAGTTAAAGGAACATAGAGGTCTTCGGGGAGGAAGTGATCGTAGATCTGAAGATCAGGCTGGGGGCGCACCATCCACCGCAAATAAATCCATAATTTATCTTTGTGTGGACCAGACAATGCAGGAATATTCTGGGCTAAATCCTCCGCTAAAGCATTCGGCTTCATAAATTTCTGTGCATACTGCAACAGGTTTCGTTCTGCTTTAAGCTTAACAAACAAGTTAACTTGCGCAAGAATCTCTGAAGCGGCTTTCTTGTTGGGACCAAGATTATTATAAAAGTTCGCTTTCACGATTTCTTCTTCAAAAAGATGTGCTTTTTTTATTTCAAAAAAATTGTTTCCAAACGCGGAATGCAAATACACAAGAAGCATACGCGCGTTCTCAGGGTACCCAACAATGGTGTCATCAAGTATAGAGGCAGCAATAAGGAAGTAGTGGGCAGCCGTTTTTCGTTCCTCAAATTTTTCTGAGTACGGATTAAAAAGTAGCCGTGGGCTCATGCGTCGGTCCCACTGGACGTCTGCAACGTTGGAATTTTTGTTTATGAACTCCACTATTAAAGGGACTACTTCATCAGTTACTGCCATAATCATTCACAAGACTGAGTTAATATAAACGAACTGGTTTAAAACTGCTCGCCTTCAAAAAAGCAGTCAGAAATGGCGTAATCCATAAATTGGAAAAAATGCGTAACTTGCCCCGTTATAAATCGATAGAAAGAACCAAAGTCTTGCTTTTCAATTTTAATCCCAAAAATCATGTTTCACATATTATCAGGATAATAGGATCCCCTTCAATTGTTGCCAACGCTAAAATGATCCCAAAGATCTGTCAATACTATTGTTCTGAATATTCTTTAGTTTCTCCGGGTTTTTCTCTTTCGTTTGAGCTTAGGGACAACGTCAACTTGTTCAGTAGGGAAATAATATGGCACTGTACTATAGGAACTTGGAGACACTCCTCTTGACTGTCCCTTTTGTTTCCTTTTTGCCCGCTTAGCCGCAATCTGCTCTTTGATTTCCGCCGTTAGAGCAGTTGAAATCAACTCATCCAGTTTCTTAACAAGTATCTCAGCATCTTCCTTCCGTTCAAACGGAATGACGATATTTCGGTGGTAACGGAGCTGCACAGTTACTTTGCCCATCTCGTCTAAATGCACTGAATCTATGTCGTTTATCCGAATGTGTAACGGAACAAATATGCCAAAAAGCCTGCCGATTGTTTCTTTGAAAACAGGTTCATTTTCTAATGTTTCCTCAATTTTATTTTTGAAGCTTCCCTTAACATCAATAACAAGTAAATCTTCGTAGAGTTTAATTGAGAAATGTGGCCCCTCAATTTCCAAAACTACAGATGGTTCAGTCAATCTAAGTTCCCACCAGTAATCACATTATAAATGCATGTTTTGCATTTTAACTTAACGCACCAATTCGCTCCAAACCCAAAAGGGTTTCACTCAAATCAGTGTTATTTACAATTGCCTATTGTTAGAAGAGCTTGGGTAGATTGCAGGGCATAAAGTATTTAGGAAGCGAAATTAATCTTGAACGAAACACCTGCCACAAAACACAGCGAATATATAGGAAAACAACATAAAAACATGCAAAGATGTGGGCCGGTCGTCTAGCCTGGTTAGGACATCTGCTTGACGTGCAGAAGGTCGCCGGTCCGAATCCGGTCCGGCCCACCACATTCAATTTTCATATTTAATTTTGTTATTTCATTTGGATACCAACCCCCTGTTATAAACGACTGAGGGACAGCTTTTGTGGGCACCAGAAAAAATAACGAGAAGGTGTATCGTTTTGGCTTATTGGCCGTTGATGTGTTCAGGCAGGATTTTTAGGATGCGGAGGATTTTGCGGAATTCTTCTTCTTTAAGAGAGGCACGTCTGCCGCTGGCATACATGTCTTTGATGGTGCCAACAACGGATGCTACCGCTTCATCATCTGGAACAGAACCTGACAGTTCAGTGATTTTATGTTTAATTATACCTTTGCCGCTTTGTTTGCCGATAGTTAGACGCCGCGTGTTGCCCACTAATTCAGGTGGGTAAGGCTCGTAGGTCCATGGATCGTTGAGGACGCCGTGGGTGTGGATGCCTGATTCATGGGCAAATCCGTAGTCGCCAACGATTGCCTTGTTTGGAGGCACAATATATCCAGTGGCTTTACCTATATATTCAGCTACAGCTTTGATTTTTTCAGTTTTACCAGCATATTTCTGCACATTGTAGTGCAAGTACAGGTTTAGGAGGACTTTTTCTGTTTCCGCGTTGCCGGCCCGTTCCCCAATACCGAGGTAAGTTGTGCTTGCGTAAATCTTGTCCCAGACACCTGAGGCTGCCCTTATCGCTGCCATGGTGTTTTCTACGGCGTTGCCAAAGTCGTCGTGAGCGTGGATTTCGATGGCGCTGATTTTGGTTTCTTTCTTGATTGCGACAACTTTAGCAGGAATGCCGTGGGGTAAAGGCGCTTGAGGGTCAGATAATCCAATGCCTACAGTATCACAGACGCGGTAACACTCTGCGCCAGCTTCTGTTATGGCGTTGATGAATTGTTTTTCAAATTCCCAATCTGCGCGGGTGCTGTCTTCGCCGTGAACAAATGTTCGCAGCCCACAGGTTTTTGCTGCATATTCCGTTACTGCTGCTACATTGTCTATGATTTGTTGGGGGGTTTTGTCGGGCCATTTTGCTTGGAAATGGATATTTGAGACTGGATGGGATATACCGACTTCTTTTAGTCCGCAAGCTACGGCGCTGTCTATGTCGTCTTTTACGGCTCTGCACCAGCCTGCTACCCGCAAGTCTAAGTTTAGGTCGTTTATGAGTTTGCAGGCTTTTTTGTCAGGTTCTTGGAAGTGGAAAAGTTCGATACGTTCTACCCCTATTTCGGTTAGGAGTTGGGCGATTTTGGCGGATTCTTTGGGTCCTGCTGCTAACCCGGGCATTTGCATGCCGTCACGTAGTGTGGTGTCGTCTATTATGGGGTTGGTTTTTAGGGGTGGAAGTTTAAAGTAAAAGTCCTTTACATCCATTTTTGTACTCTCGACTTGTTTATGCGCTACTCCCAACGCATTTTAGTAATGTTAACTTAATTTTGTCGTGTTATTGATATATGTTTCTACATCTATTTTGCATATTTGTTCAACTAATACACGACTTAACTTTGAAATGTTTTGTCTAAAAGTAACTAAAACCTTTACATTAAAAAACCAAAACTACCCAACATTAGTGTACAACGCCTTAAGCGTACCTGAAACCGCCAAAACATGCACCTCCGAAGCCTTCCCAGCCACAACCGTAACCGCAGCCACCGAAGCCCGCACTACAGACAAGGACGAAAGCAAGGCCCTAACCACAAAAATTTTCCGCTCCACGTCAACATCAATCAAACTCAGCCCCGACAAACTTTCCCCAACCTCACCAAACAACACCGTAACCGAAGCCCA
>JBJKPJ010000329.1:0-9424 GCA_046706605.1 Bathyarchaeia archaeon
ACATCTACTTAGCAAAATCAGACCTTACATCTATGCCTGAAAGAGAAGAAAAAATAAGTATTGCTGAAAGCTTGGACAGCATAGAAAAGAACATTGATTATATTAACAAGATTGTGCAAGATTTGCAGGATTACGCCAGACCGCTAAAAACAGCGAATCAAGAGACCGATTTTGAGGAACTTTGTCAAGAAGCCTTGTTTAAGAATGGTATCCCAGAAAACATCAATGCCTCTTGCCGAATTGAACAAGAAGCAAAAAAGTTAGTTGCTGATCCCGATTTGTTAAAACGCATTATAAGCAATTTAGTAAATAACGCTGTTCAGGCTATGCCACAGGGAGGTCAACTTGCCATTTATTCACATCGGGAAGCTAGCAATATAGTTATAATTGTTGAGGATTCCGGCGTTGGTATTCCTGAAGAAATCAAATCGAAGATATTCACTCCGCTCTTTACTACTAAATCTAGAGGGCAGGGCTTTGGTTTATCCGTGGTGAAACGCATGACAGAAGCTTTAGGAGGCACTGTATCTTTTGAAAGTGAACATGGCAAGGGCACTAAATTCATCATACTCTTACCCTCAAAGAGCAAGGAGCAAGTTAACTGATAATTATATGTAAATTTGAGTATTGGACCTAAAGATTTCCTTATCGATTTCGTCTTCACAACACCACTTTTCAATTCTGGGCTGGTCATAGTGTAGAGATGATTCCAAACCCTCCAGCAAGATGCCGAGTTTCAAATTAATCTCGGCGATATTCCTCTCTATCTTCTTATCCCTTTGAAGCAAATACTTCAACTTACCAACCTTGTCGGCTTGGCTGCGCTTCTTTTTTGGCGTTTTTGGGTTGAAATTGCTATGTTTTGAACTGGTTCTTTTCTTGTTTCCATGTCAGAGTGCGCACTCTATGTTTTTTGCTCCATCAACAGACACCAAAAATCAACCCCTACCAATAGGTCTAGCTGCTTTTGTGTTCTATGTCTTTTTTAGATTGGCAAAACCTAAATGAGTTGAGTTGCGGTAAGCACTTTTTCAGCCTTTTGAGCGCCCACTTCTCCTGCATACTTTCTGAAAATTTCGACAAACGCTTGATGAGCTTGAGTGTCTGACGCTATGCGGGATTCACTTCCACAAAGAGTTTGATTTAACCATCGAAAGATTACCTCATGCGCATAACTTAGTCCACCCATCTGGCAGTGACTTGATGCACCTTCAACTCTATTAAATAAGTGAACTGAACGTGCACAGGAAAGCGACTCGATAAAATCCAATAGCCCCACGACGATTTTAGACGTTGAAGCTGCGGACGATTGAATGTCGTCCTCGCTGAAAAGAAAAAGCATTGGGCTTTGAAAGTTCTTCTCAAGTCCCTTTAATGTAAAGCCATTGTAGGCGTCTGGCCATTCATGAGGCTTTTGAACCCCTAAAGTCCACTGAGTATGTTGAAAACCCCACCGAGCAGCCGGGTTTGTTCTCAACAGCAGGCTGAACATCAAGTCGATTAATTGTGGATTTTTTACCTTTACGCCTGCTTTTGCTGCTTCAGCACAGTCTACAACTAGGCTATTAGGAATACAGGCTTTGATTCTGGGTTCACCTTGCGCAGCTCTGGGGGCAAGGTAACCGCCAAATGAATAGCCGATTAATGCCAGCTTATCTTCGTCGACATCCGAACGAGTTAAAAGGTAATCGACAACTGCGTTCATTGGTTTCTCATAATCAGCTCTGAAAATTAGACCCGGATTGGTCTTGAGCGCCCCCCACTGCCCCGGACCCTCAAAAACAAGGCAGTTCCAACCATACTGTTTTGCGCTATCCCCAATCCAGCCGTAAACTTCTTCCATGGTTGAATCAAAGCCTCCTAAAGCGATTAGTGTTGGCCGTTTGCCCTCGCCTCCTCGCACGAAGTAAGCAGGTAGTTTAGCATTTTCAAACTTGATTTGTATAGACTCAATATGACGATCTGATAACTCGATCATCTTTTGAAAACAGATTTTACTGCGTTTCCATAGATCTGTATGTCGCGAGTCAGTGTAATGAGCATAAAAGACTGCCATTCTATAGTAGTTGCTTGCTTTTAGAAAGGCACTACTCGATGCTTCTTTATCGCCTGATTTTAGTAGATTTTCGGCATAAGCGGAGACCCGATCGGCTGTCGAGGTCCACTCTTTTATCCAGCTCTCAAAATTGCCATTTTTTATTCGGTACATTGTCTCAGCGCATTCTCCGAATTCTGCTGCGCCACTATCTTGTTGTGATATTCCTCGAACAAATTCATAATTAAAGTCGCCAATTGTCTTGTCTTGGAAGTTAATTTTCAATTAAATCCCCGTTTCAGTTCTAAACTACGATTTACAAAGACTTGTGCTACCAATTTAACTTGAGGTTAGCATACTAACCTTTAGCAAAACAATTTATTCATGACAGTTAATGAAACTTCTATGTATAGGACAATAATAGAAGCTGACACAGAAGAACTAACCAAATGCTATGACGCAGAAATTTTAAGTGAAATAAAGTTCCTAAAAGAAGTGGAGTTCTTAGAGGTTTTGAGTCTGCTAAAGCACGACCGCAAAGAAATTGCCGCGGTTTGGCGAGTAAAATTCAAAAATCCTTTAGCTTCTCTTGAAAGTATCCCTAAGGGTCGAGACGATATCCTTCAATTCTTGGAACGAGAAAAAAATGGGTCATACATTTTTTTCTATAGACGCAGACTAAAATACGTTCCAAAAGAGCGTAATTTTTGGGCAATCGGTGGATTCATATCTATGCCCTACGAAATAAGCGAGGGCAAAGTCAAACTCACTTTCTTGGGAAACGAAAGACAAAAAATAGCCTTTCTCTCATTCATAAAGAAATTAGGTGTTCACTATAAAGTAGTTCTTGCCGCGGATGCACAGTTTTCCCCAAGCTCTCCCTTTAATTGCCTTACTGACAAACAGCGTAAAGCAATTATCACTGCCTTTAAGCTTGGATACTATGATATCCCGAGACGGATTGATTCAACAGCACTTGCGAAAGAGATGGGCATCACTAATCCCGCATTTGTACAACATAGACGTAAGGCAGAACGCCGAATACTGGCCAAGCTTATGAGCGATTCATAGTCTTTGAACTTGAAGGATTGAGTGAGCAAAAATTGTTTGCAAGCCCCGTGAATCGTACGTTATAAGCTTTAAAGTAACTCTTCTCGAAGGGTGTATGATTGTTATCTTTATTATCGTTTCTAAGAAGCTTGGAACGCGCGCCAAAATCACTTAAACCGAATTGGCTCCAACTTAATGGATAAATTGGCTGGATAGCCGCAACCCAAACAATGGACCAGAAGGGCCCTAACACTTCCAGCTGGCGGTCGGCTGAAAATCGCCTTAACTTATAGAAGAAGAAGACAACACTTTGTGCAGGTCTTTGTCTTCTTCTTTCAGAGTAGAAGAAAAAATCGATTTTTCCCTAAATGGCAGTTATAAGACCTTAGGATTACCGATCAATATTTTCCGCCAATTCACAAGTTTAATCAGCTAAATCAGATATAAACATCCAGAGCTTTTTTACGTGAGAATCCGAGGTAAGTGAATATTTCTTTACAAAGATAGTTGAGCAGACATTTTGAACCGTCATTTCCTGAGCAATAGCCATCATCAACTTTTTTTGGCTAGGCGCTAAGCCCGCGAAGCAATCACCAGGTGCTGCAAAACACCATCCAACAAAACCATAGAAAAAGCGGAGATGAGTTCTTGAGCACTGCTACCGATGAAGAATTTGATGTTTTTAACAAGATTTACTAGTTTATGGTGATGAGGGCTTAATTGAAGTTAATTTGCTTGTTCGCACTTCTTTAGGGTAAATCAGCGCCTGCACCGTAGTGAGGTTGGTGTAGATGTTTATTCCCATCGGAAGTAACGGATTGCAATTAATCCGAAGAAAACCGCATAGGCTGCCATCACAATCAGAGGTATGGGTGAAGGGAAGGCTCCCGTCATAGAGCTGTCTAAGGCTTTCACTGCGGCGCCGACCGGAGTAAACTCTGCGATTGTTTGAAAGGCGCTAGGCAGGACCTGAATGGGAACATAGATGCCGGCGAAGAATAACAGCGGATACAAAAGCCCTAACGTCATGCCGGTTGCAGCCCCCTGAGAAGGCGCGAGTGCGGCGACAAGTAGTCCCAAAGAAAACATGGCGGCCGTTGCAAAAACAAGTGAAAGAATAAATCCAGGAATCTCAAACGTGATTCTTACTGCGAAGAGCAGGACGCTTCCAGCTCCGAGAATTATGAAGCCGACTGCTGCCAGAACAAGGTTAATTGTTACCTGAGCCGCCAACAGCTTGGCAGGTGAAACAGGCGTGGTAGAAATTCGTCTAAGCCAGCCAAGTTCACGGTCTCTTACAACTGGAATAGGCAGACCCAACAATCCGATAAATATCAGCACGGTTACCATAAGAATCGGAATGTAAATCTCGAAAGTCGTAAACGTTGTGCCTGCAATGGGTTTTCCAAATGCTGGAATAAGCCCAAAAATCAACAGTAAGAAAACAGGAAGAAAAACCCCAAACACAATGCTGATTGGCTCTCTAAGCATAAGTCTTCCCTGAACTTTGACCAGTTCCAGGAAAGGCTTAGAAGATTTTTGATTGGTCGCAGTCGAATCTTGAGTGCTCATTGGCCGCTCACCTCACGTTTTATTATTTTGCCGTCTGCCTGTGTGAGTTTGACGAATGCGTCCTCGAGGTTGCCGCTTTTTACTTGAACATCCGTCGCTTCCACTCCAATTTTGAGCAACGCGTAAAGTACTCGGGTAGTCAAATCGCCGGAGCCCGCAACCACAACGCGTGTGCCTCTGTGTTCAACCGAGGTTACGCCGGGCAAAGCAGCCAGGACTGCGTCGTCAACGGCTCCTGAAGGCACAAACTGCATATGCACTTCTCCGCCTTCGCGGGCAGCAAGAGCCGCCGGAGTATCCAGCGCAATCACTTTTCCGTGATTAATCAAAGCCACTCGGTCGCACAAACGTTCAGCTTCATCCATGTAATGCGTCACAAGAATCACCGTCACACCGCGGTCCCTGATCCGCTCAATAAGTCCCCATGTCTCACGTCTCGCTTCAGGGTCAAGTCCCGTTGTTAACTCGTCCAAAATGGCAACCTTCGGATTTCCAACAAGCGCCAGTGCAATCGAAAGCCTTTGCTTTTGGCCGCCAGACAGTTTTTTGAACTGTGCTTTGCGTTTATCTGCGATTCCAAGTGACTCCAGTAATTCACTTGGATCCAGAGGGTCAGGATAGAAAGATGCAAAGAGGTTGAGAGCCTCCCAAACCGTTATTCGCGGAGGTAGCAAGCTTGCCTGGAGTTGAACCCCAACACAAGTGCGTATTTCGTTTCGATCCTTTTGTGGGCTAAAATCATAAACAGTAACAGAACCTGAATCGGGAATACGAAGCCCTGAAATACATTCAACCGTGGTGGTTTTGCCAGCTCCATTAGGGCCTATGATACCAAAAATCTCGCCTTCACCAACCTCGAAGGAGACATCCTCAGCAGCGATTGTTGTGCCATACAGCTTGCGAAGATGTTTCACTTTGATAACTCGTTTCCGATTTGCAAGATGGTTCATTTTAATAGGTTCACTCATTTTTTTGGTCAGGTTTTCAGTATTTGTCATTTAGGCATCTCAACCCAGTTGACTTGATCCTTTAAATATTGCGGATTTGGAGATAATCAAGAAAATAGCTAAACCAGTCAGGAGCGCACCAATAAGTATCAAGAAAACATCGAGCGCGTAGTGCTCAAGTGTGGGCGGAGTTGAGACAGAAAGAATTGAAGCGAAAGAGATGAAAGCTATGCCTACAATCATCCAAAGCGAAGCAATCATGATTCTAAATGGTCGGTTTTTATTTGCCTGGTCTTTCTCTGGAAAAGTCTTGAGTAGGCTTGCCGCTAGTTTTCCCTTTTCAGTTAGATAGTATTTTCCTTCCGCGTCTTTTGCTATGAGAGAGCCGAGTGATTTCAGGTGATAGTTTAGCTTGCCAGTGTTTGTTATACGCAGAATAGTCATTATTTCTGTATAGCTGAGAGCTTGGTTTTCTGCCAATAACCCCAGTATGCTTCGCCTTATTGGATCGTTAAGAATCTTGTTCAGACCAGACCAATTTACTTCGTTCATCAAAAATCGCCAAACTCAACCATTCTTTTAAGCTCTCACGCTACCACATTAAGATTCTTTAAGGCGCCACATTAAGATTTTTGATAAAATAAATTATCAAAGACTTATCAAAACCAGAAGATAGGAAATGAAAGGCAAAGGGCTTTTAACACCTGATGACCTGAAATCCATTCGAAACTTCATCAAAAAATCTAAATTCTATCTGTCAGCTAAATTATTGCATGAACTTGATGAAATTTGCGATTGCCCGTAAATCTTCATAGGTCAAATAATTATAAAGTATCAAGAAATCGGTAGTTTTTTAAGTTTGATGCTATATCTACTGCGCAAAATTGTGCAAGGGAGCACTGGCTCCAGACTATTCTGAGTTCGACCCCTTCACCCAAAAGCTGGGAGTGCGGAGTTCTAAATTGACACATAAACGCGATAGACGAAGCTCTAAATCTGAAGAGACTTACAGCCAATGGCAGCCAGTATACGAATTCGGCAAGACCAAGTCTCTTCGACCATCTTAAGGAAAAGTCTACTAATAGTGCATGATCTTGAGGCAGATAGCTAATCCAAGTCTTCGAAAATATCATTTCGGCGAAGTTAGACTATTCAAGAGACCAAAATGATGATTAACATCTCCATATGGGCCGCTGGAAATGTGGTGGGCACACACTACTCACCGATCACATCCTACAAATGAAATTACCTCCTAATGTGACAGCTTTAAGGTTTTTTTCGCGCCTCACAAAACACTGTTGAAAGCGCCTTTTGCTGGCAAGTCGAGACGTTCTTGAAGCAGTCAACCTAAAGCAAATTCAGTAAGAGATTCCGAGGCGCGACTTTCGCTATTTGTGGAGTTTGCGCTCTATTGACTTCAGCATTTGGCAAAATACTAACTAAATTGAGTCCTCATTGTTTTCGATTATGCTTTCGCAAAAAAAAGGTGGATGGAGTTAGACAACTCAGCCTTTTAGCGCTTTAACTCGTCGTTGACGAAAGTTAACAGCCGCTACCAAGAACCAGACCGCGCCAGCCAACACAAAGTAGTACGTCAAAAGAGACACTCCTGTTACGGCGGGTTCGATGATTCCGTTGGGTGCTGATATCGTATTGTTTATGAGAGCATTGCAATACTAACAATAAAAAAAGAGATTAACTCTTTAGCTTATTATGAAATCGTTTCACTAATGTTACTTCATCCTTTATTGTTAGCTCATATTAAAGAATAATAATAGAAAAAAGGTGGCTATTTACCATCCGCCCATGCATGGTCCATAACCATATCCATAGCCGTAGCCATAGTATCCGCCTTGATTGTTGGGTGCATAAGGTGTATAGGGCGTGTATGGTGCTGGAACGGTGGTGTTAGTGGTGGTGGGTGCTTGAGGTGCTACGTAGGGGTTGGGAGCGTAGTATGTTTGGTGGGGTGCAAATCCAAAGCAGCTTCCTAGCCAGCCAAAGAAGCCTCCGTTGTAGGGTGTGGTTGTGCCGGTGGCTGTGTTTGTGTATGTTTGGTTAGCTGCCAGTTGGGCTGAGGCTAAGCCTATAGCGATGATGGCTATTGCGCCTAAGGCAACCAGGGCTATGATGATTTTTGTTTTAGTCATTTGTTTATCACCACATCATAATATATGAATAATCTCTTATAGATGTTGCTTGAAACAAAACTGAAACAATCCCATGGGTTTACCGCTGGGACTGCACTACCCCTTGCAATACAAATGAAGGAGGTTGGGCAATGACCAACGGCAGCGACAGCCAACCTGACCAAATCGGATTTATGGCTGGATTTGTCACCGTCCTACAAGATTAACCCTCACCCAGTGAGCTAGCGGGTAGAGTTATGATTGCAAATAAGACAAATAGAAAATACATGAACTTGTAGCTCGGCAGACGTGCGTTATACATAAAAGGCAACGCATCCTTTGCAGATGGCAAAGTTAAATAAAGTCGATTTTTCATACAACAAAACAGCAAAAGCACATTTTTTGGAAGTAGTTTACTTGGGGACAAGATTTGTTTCTCATGCCGTCAAAATTGCAATCGTCGGAGTTGGCTCAGTCGGAGCGTCCTTCGCATACTCGCTTATGATCCATGGCTACGCCTCAGAAATCATCCTCATTGATAATGACAAGAAAAAAGCCCAAGGAGAAGCAATGGACCTTGAACACGGACTGCCTTTTGTTTTGCCAACAAGGATTTCAGCAGGAGAATACTCCGACTGCAAAGGTGCAGACATAGTTGTTCTCACCGCTGGTTCAGCCCAAAAACCGGGCGAGTCAAGACTAAACCTAGTAGACCGCAACGTCGCAATTTTCAAAGAGATCATCCCACAAGTCACCCAGCACAACAAGAATTGCATACTTTTGGCCGCCACAAACCCCGTTGACATAATGACCTATGCCGCTTTGAAACTATCAAACTTTCCTCCAAACAGAGTAATAGGTTCAGGAACAATACTAGATACATCACGACTTCGCTCGCTGTTAGGAGAACATTTCGGTATAGATTCACGCAATGTTCATTCTTACATAATAGGGGAGCATGGAGATAGGGAGGTTCCAGTATGGAGTTCTGCCAGCATTGCAGGAGTAAAACTGAAAGAGTACTGCCCCATCTGCGGTATGAAGTATGAACCGCCTTATCTGGATGGAATTTTCCAACAGGTAAAAAACGCAGCCTACAAGATAATTGAACTTAAAGGAAGCACATACTACGCCATTGGTCTGGGGTTGACTAGAATTGTTGAGAGCATAGTCAGGGATGAAAATACCATTCTGACGGTATCAAGCCTTCTGCAGGACTATTACGGTGTCAGCGACGTTTGCTTGAGCGTACCTACCATAATAAATAGAGAAGGCATAGCACAAACCATCAAATTATCGCTCGAAGAAAATGAAATCAGGTTGCTGCAAAGTTCAGCATCAGTGTTGAAGAAAGTGATAGAACACATAAGCTTATCAATCTAAAAATTTAGTTTTAAACTTGCAGACGACACAACATTAGTGCTAATTTGCTTGGGAACCCTGAAGTTGCTAAAATCTTAAATTTCAAAAAAGAAATTCTATGCTGGAGAAAG
Organism: Bathyarchaeia archaeon; assembly: GCA_046706605.1. GTDB lineage: Archaea > Thermoproteota > Bathyarchaeia > Bathyarchaeales > Bathycorpusculaceae > Bathycorpusculum. The sequence goes on from JBJKPJ010000329.1 coordinate 9,227, forward strand.
GGCTCTTTGGGCAGTTATGAGAAAAAGAGTGGCTACGGCTTTTGCGGTGAATGCAATAATGAGTTGAAGTGGGCTGATGTTGACTACAATTTTATGACAAGCGAGAAGGTCATTGTTTACTGCGATAAATGCGGGAATGAAATCCTAATACACTTCAAAGGCGAACTAAAACTAATCAAAGGACTATCGTATACCAAA
>JBJKPJ010000330.1:0-5871 GCA_046706605.1 Bathyarchaeia archaeon
GAGTAACTCCAGCCAATCCAGCGTTTATGGGCATTGAAAACGTGGAAAGCATAGACCCCGCGGTGAGCCAAAACAACATCAAAATCAGAGGCTTAGGTTCGAGAGATTTAACCCAAATCAAAAAAGGCCTACGCGACGTAGGTCTAAAAGTTAGCTACGTCGTTCCCTCCGATGACGTTATGCAGTTCCTACAGCACATCTTAACGCTGTATCCCCAAACCTGCGAAGTCATATACGAAAAGTCGGACGCAATTGTCGACTTACGCTATACCGGCTGCCGCTTTAACAAACAAACCGTCGAATGCAGTGTGGAAGACGTGGTTAAGGCGACGGTGGAGTTAATTGGGCAAGATTTGAACCCTGACAACGCCAAACTAGCCGGCGCAACTTACACGGATTTTGGCGGCGCCATACCCTTCTACGACTGCTACATCAAACGCGGCGATGCTGACGGAAGCAACCTGCAAACCATAGAGGAAGTCACCGACTGGAAGTACACAATCGAAAACAACCTCAAACCAATCCCCGTCATCCGCAACACCAACGGGTTTCTGCTCAAATACCTGCAACCTCGCCAGCGCAATTTGACAGGCAGCTTGGTTTTTGAGTTTGAGAACCGCAGCCGCTACTATGATATCGTCAACGACTCAGCGTTTAGCCTAAAGTTCGGCCTCGGCTCAAAATATGTCTTGTTTACAGAGTGCAAATGGGACGATGTTTCCACTCCCACAAAATTGGAAGATTTGGTTTCTCTTAACGCACAATTTACCGCTAAAACAGTTGAATTTGAGGACGTACACATATGAAAACAGAAACAATAGAACTCGACAGCCGATTCGGCGAAGAATACCTTGGCAAATACGTTTTTAAAGAAATCTCATGGGCTAAGCGCAGCCGCATCATCCAAAAACATACCAAATACAGCAAGCTCTCAGGCGACATCGAACAAAGCGACTTTATCTCAATTCAAGCCGAAACCATAATAGCAAGCCTCCATGGACAACCCCAAAACCATCCCATAACGTTGGAGAGGCTGCTCTCCGAAGAGAGTGGTGTTCCAATTGGTTTAGGAGAGCTTTTTAGCCAAATCGCCAATCGCCTAAACGCCCTGGGCGCTGAGGAAGCCCGTTTTTTATCCGATGCATCCGCCGCCAAAAACCTCACCCAACCCTCACAAACTTTCGGCTCTGCAAAGAGTTCGGATGGACCCCAACAGCACTTGCCAAGCAGCCCGCCCGAGTCATCCACGAATACACAGTCATCCTAAACGAATTAGACCATCAAGTGGAAGAAGAAAAAAGAAAAACAGAAAAGGAGACCAAAAAACGTCGATAGAAGTAACCTGCGACATCGCGGGAGTAGACGAGTTCAGGGCGGCTGTGCAGCGATTTAATAGGGGCATGCAGCAGCAGGTTTATCGTTTTCTTGTTAGCTGGGCAGAAGAAGTCAAAGCGCAAGCCCAAAAACTGGTGCCTGTCAAAACAGGTTATCTGCGTAGCTCCATTTATGCCAAAGTACAAGAGTGGGTTGCAACCATCGGCGCCGAGGCTGCGTATGGGGTGTTTGTTGAAATGGGAACTCGGCACATGCAAGCCCACCCGTACCTTTATCCTGCATTGCAGGAGCATTTGCCTTTGCTTGAAAAGATTATCCTTGATGCTTTGGCGGCAGCTAAAGCGGAGGCTGGGTTGCCTTGAGTTTTCGGGAAATAGCAGTTACAATTAGGGCTGTTAATCGCGCTAGCAACGAGTTTTCGCGCATCCAAACCGATGCAGAATCTTTGGCCGCCAGAGTAAAAACGTTGGGAACCGCCATGGCGGGTCTTGGTGCTGCTGGAACAGCCGTTGGCTATATTGCTAATCAGATGGGCTTGCTTGATGACGCGCAAATGCGAGCGTTTAACTCTGCTATGATGGTGGTCACTGCCATGGGCATGTTTCTATCCACAAGCGCGGGTTTAGCTGTGGCTCAAAAGGTTTATTCGGCTGCCTGCTGGATTGCCACCGCCGCACAAAACGCCTTAAACATCAGCTATGGCACTTTTCTGGCTCTGACCGGTGTAGGAATAGCTGTTATTGCAGCGGCAGCCGTTGCGATGTGGAGCTTTGCCAACAGCATGAACAGCGCAACATCAAGCGTTCAAAGCTTCAACAGCGCTTCAGCTCAGACACCATCCAATATTCGCGGTATTCAGCGAGCGGGCGATGCAGTGCTATATCGTCAGGGCTTGGAGAGTGTACCTTGAGCGTTAACCCGCCTAACGTTGCAGATACTCTGGGTTCTATAGCGGTTCCGCAAAATGATGTTGTAAGTCTTAGTGTGCATTTGGGTGCCACCAAAGAGGTAAGTAGTTTTGAGCTTGTGCTACAGAACTGGAACAGCAAATACAGCCCAAACGGCGCCTACCCCATAGTAATTGGTCAACTCGGCAGCATCGGACTCGGACGTGGCGCCAACATTGCAGAGTTGGTTTCTGTAAAAATTGAAACCCTCAAATACGATTCTTCACCCACCGAAAGCTATGTCCATGTTAGCGGTCGATGCTGGGGCGAAAAACTCTTTCGCAAAGTCGTCACCAAAACATACCAAAACACCAAAGGCGAAGACATAGTCAAAGTCCTGCTCGATAATTTTGTAGGCTTAACCCACAGCCGCAACAGCACAGAACTGGTAGAAAACACTGACACCACATTTACACGACTCGAATATCAGGACACTCCTGTTATGGATATTCTAAAATTCGTCGCTTCGTCCAGCGATAAAGGCGGCGTCATAGGGTTTGATTTTCGAATCGCTCCTGACGGTAACTTTGAGTTTTTCCCCATAAACAGCAAAACAAGCGCTGTGGACCTGAGCGAAAAGATTGAAGAAAGCCACTACAAAAAAGATATTTCCCGTATAAGAAACAAAGTGACCATCTATGGAGCAGCCGACAAGAGCATACCTCCAAATAAAGACGAATACACCGAAGCGTTGACTTCTTCGGATGGTTCTTGGAGCTCAAACACAGGCACTGTGTCTTTGGATTCGAACGTTCGGGCGTTTGGCTCCGCTAGCATCCAAGGCAATTTTAATAACCAATATTACGGCGACCTCCTATTCACCTTGGCAGACGGTAAAGAAATCAACGCTGATCTCTACCCTGTTCTTAGTTTTTGGGTTAACTGCGAAGCAGTTTTCTCCGGTTCTGTCAGAGTCGGCTTATACGATGCAAACAACCATGCCGCAAGCGCAAACACAAGAATCAACGCCAACAACGAATTTGCCCAAGTCCAACTAAAAGTTGGCATTAAGAATGCAGATAACTGGGTTGTTGAAAGCGGTTTTGATTGGGAACAAATCAAGGTTGTTCGTGTTTTCTGCGATTTTTTGGGTATCGCCCAGGGCAATTTTTGGATTGATGGCTTGTTTTTTGGCGGTCGCCGATACAGCAGTACCCAAGAAGATGGTGTGAGCCAGAATATGTATGGTCTTAGAGAGTTAGTGGACACTGACGAGGAGCTCTACAGCGATAATGAATGCCTGCTAAGAGCCAGAGCCCTTTTGGCACAGCTAAAAGACCCAGCCGAAGCCCTGACAGTAAATAGCGGCGTCATTGAGTTTGGAGTTTCACCAATTTTGGCTGCCGACAAAGTTCATGTGGCTTTGCCTAATGAAAATGTCGATTCAGACTTTAGGGTTGTCAGCGTCGAGTATTCTGTTGAAGCCAAAACTCAAGAGTTAGCAGTCACTATGGAACTCGGGTGCGAGGCACCCTTACTGGCTGATTGGGTATATGCTTTACGATTGAAAGTAAACCAAATTAATAAGTACAAAGCAACAAGAAGCTAATACTTCTTGGATTTGGTTAGTATATCTGCTTGTAACAGTAGCGCAGGTAAGTGGCTCGCTGATTGCAGTATTCATTAATATTAATACGGAACTTTCAGATTTTTTCTTTGTTCGCCTCAAACTTCTTTAAATCTAAGTCACAAGTCTCTAAAAACAAGAAAATCTCAGCTCAAGACCTCCAAATACACCAAAAATTAAACTGAAAAACACAAATAGGCAGGTTATTAATAAAAAAAGGAAAAGGGAAGGAACCTCAATTGAACCGACCGGCATTCAGGTACAACTGAGTATCGCATCCTGTACAATATCCTCTATACGATGTCATGTATGTATAACTCATAATGCAATAGGTTTGGTCCCAACCATGGTCTGAGCAGTCAAAGAGATGCGAAGCTTCGTGTTGGAAAATATTTGCAGAAGGAATTCCCCACTCTTCAAGACATGCATTCATAACAAAATGTCTACCATTCATATTTGCAAGCCCAGTGATTGTACCGCCACCACCAGATCCTCCGTTTTGACCTGACTCTAGAACCATTACATCGCAGCCAACCCCGGTCGGGTCAACATTGTCTATTTCATTCAATAACCCGTAATAATCCATATAATCAGGTGATTCCCAATAGCAAATATAGTTCCAGTCCGTTTGAAAATCAATGTCGTAGGGAGATTCCAGATAATCATCGCCGCCTTCTAAAACGTTATCTGCCCAAATGCACAATCCTAACCATGTAGCAGTCCAAGGATTTGCGGCAACATAGTGAGATAACATTTCGTCGTCAACGATTATTATTGTTGGAATCGGGTAATTCGTGTCCTCCAAAAGCATTTGAACACTCCCGTCACTAATGCCGTCTCGGGCTGAAATCTGATTAGGAGTATAGTATCCAGGGAAACATGCCAATGTACGCCTTTCTTGTTCAGTCAACTTTACAGGAGATAATGGCAAAGCGTCAGCTATTTGAACAAAATCATTATCCTTGCTAGTATCACTTGAGGGAGTTAATACTTCTGGGAATAACTTTTCGAACTTCGGTGCTTCGGCTATGATTTTGTTCTTTATTTTTTCAGTGTTTGGAGCTGCTGCTTGGGCAAACGGAATTAATGCCATCATGATCAAAATGATGACCATAATAGCAAAAACTTTTTTAGAAATGCCTTTTTTTACCAAATTTATCACATATGTCTTTTTTCTTCGTTTCTAGTATATATAATATTACTTGACCTTCAAAATATTAAGTTTCGATTCAAATATATAATGAAAAAATTTTTAAACCAGAAGTTCAAAAGATTAATTCATGATTAAGGAAGCAATCATAATCATATTTGCAATATGCAGTTGTTTCTCAATTATTCCATTAAGTTGGATAAATTTCGCAAACATTCATTGGCCTCAAGGTGCGATGATTACTATCCCTCTATTACTCATTGTTTCAGGTTTTGCTGCATATCACGCTAAAAAACTATACACTAACAACGAACACCGCTTAGCTAAAAAGTTCATTCTTTTCCTATTTCTTTCCATCATGATTTCATTCATCATCATAAGTGCAATATGGCGCTACACAATTCCCCCAATCATAGCATAGCTGTTTTCACCCCAAAACAACGCCCTTACTTTAGTTAATTAATATTAACAAGGAATTCACGACTTTATTCTTCACAGATAGCGCGTTAGTAAAATTGACGGATGTTGGTTGTAACCCGTTTTTAAACGCTATTTTTTACTAGTTGAGTTTTCGTAAAACTGTTTTTAACAATAGCATTTCACATGTACAGTCTGTGGGTGCATTCTTGGATAAACAAGTGCTAAAATTGTTAGAAGATGTTAAGCCAGGCGACTTAATTTCGGTTGATTGGTGTGATGCTTCAATTGGCAAAAGCAGCGGCGCGGGTATGGCAATTGATGTCCCAGTTAGGAGCTGGGGAGTATTTGTTGGGCTTATCGGTGACCGCATAAAACACGTTGTTTTGGCCCAGAACAGCTTCCATTTCGCTGACGGCCTCTTTGATTTAGATTACACTGCTGTCCCAGTAGGG
>JBJKPJ010000331.1:0-1626 GCA_046706605.1 Bathyarchaeia archaeon
CAATGGGTATATGAAAAAAAAAAAAAAAAACGAAAAAGAAAATTAAACATTAAACAATGATAAAAGAATGGAAGGTCCGGTTGGAGGCGGAAAAGTCGAAGGCATTCCATTCGTGACTGATGAGTTAACATTAGGAAATGCAATGGAGCATAATATTCCAAGCGCCTACCTTTTTGGTTTGTCTTTCCTTGAAGAGGCGTTTGGCTTTACCCTCGGAGGCTTAATTTCACACGCATTTTTTAGGCGCTATACCTTTACGCTAAACTTTGACAGCATGAAGTATTACCTTAAAAAGGATGGCAAATGACTGTTTATTTCAAGGTTTATTTGTTGAATTAATCCACACTCAAGTTCTATTGGGCAAAAGAGAAATGGCGCGGGCTGTTAGGTTTAAATTCACGTTTAAATTTCATGCGAGAAATAGGCCATCTATCAACATGAGGGTCATACTATACTTCTCCCCAAACAGGTCTGTCTTCGTCCGTCAGTATGTTCCTCGAACTACATCAGCTAGGTCTCTGTGTCAACTTGAAAAAACTGCACTCATAGTTCTTGATGGCGAAAGTCATCGCTCATCCAAAGTTGCGGTAAGTTTACAAAAACATTGCTTTTGCAGTTTGTGCTATATTATAAGCCGAAGCTCTTAAATAATTGATTGAACAATTCATTCACTTATAATTGGTTGAACAGTGTAATTGAGTGAGGGATATCTGAGTGACAAGAAACGAACAAAAAAACGAGCAGATGAGAACTGAAACAATAAAGAAAATTTTAGAATCTACCAGCGCCGTTTTTGCAGCGAAAGGACGCGCCGCAACCATGGCTGACATAGCCGAAAAAGCCCAAATAAGCCAAGGCCTAGCCTACCACTACTTCAAAAGCAAAGAAGAAATCTTCGCCACCCTCATAAAGCAGGTTGCAGAAGCAGGCGGCGGACCAGCCCAACGTATCAACCAAGCCCAAGGCACCCCTGGTCAACGCCTCACACTCTTAATCACGAACATGCTAGAAGCCAGCCGCCAAAACCCAGGAATATCCCAAATAATGTACAACGCCCTAGAAGACGAAAACACCCCAGCTGACTTAAAGGCAATAGTCCAGAAGAACGGCAAAGAACTCCAAGGTGCCATCAGGCAGCTTATCGTCGAAGGGCAAGCGACAGGAGAAGTCATCAAAGACGACCCTGACCAGCTTGTGGTTGCGTTGGTCGCCTTCGTTAGGGGGTTGATGAAAAGAGCCGAAATGCTTGACCCAAAGGACGCTAAATTCCATTTTCCCGAAGCAAAAATAATCTTGCGAATTTTCAAGCCTGAAACTGAAGCGGCAGACATCAAAAGGGGAACAGAAATATGATTAGCCCAAATCCCCCTCAGGTCAAGGACTCCGCCGTTATACTGCAAGCTAGATAAACAAAACATAGGCGAGAACAAAGAATGAATCGAAAAGGAGTATGCTATGACGTCGGTTCCGTGATGGGCTTTAATTGGCGCCCACACTTCAACTGGCAAGAGGTCCATCGAGAAATCGAAATCATAAAAACCGACCTGCACTGCAACGCCATAAGAATCACCGGACTAAGCATCGACAGGCTCACGACTGCAGCTGAAGATGCTTTGAAGCAGGGGC
>JBJKPJ010000332.1:0-2289 GCA_046706605.1 Bathyarchaeia archaeon
AACGAACGCAAAACGGGGTCAATTCCCACAGTGGCTTCGTCGAAAAAAACCACTTTAGGCTGATGTACCAAGGCGCAGGCGATGCTAACGCGGCGTTTCATTCCGCCAGAAAGGTTGGTTATGGTGCTTTTTTTGCGGTTTGCCAAATTCAGCACAGGCAACAACTCGTTGAGACGGGTTTGGAAGGCGTCTTTTTTCATTCCGTAGAGTTGGGCAAAAAACCAAACGTTTTGTTCCACAGTCAAATCGTTGTAGAGGGCGTATTCCTGTGGAGCGATGCCAATTTGGGCTGCTGCGAGACGGCGTTGCTGGGGGATTTTGAGGTCAAGCACTTTTATGGTGCCTGAGGTGGGGTAGAGGCTGCCTGTGAGCATGTTGATGGTTGTGCTTTTGCCTGAGCCGTTTGCGCCGATGAGGGCATAGATTTCGCCACGGTGGATTTTTAGGTTTAATCCGTTGACAGCTTTGATTTGGCCTTCCCGATAAATTTTGATGAGGTTTTCTGTTTGGATAACGGGGTCCTGCTGGGTTTGCGCCATTAGCTTTGCCTCAACTGTTATATTTGCGGGCTGAGTTTATAGATTTGTTGTTACAGTAGAGGTGACAAAATGAGCCAAGAGCAGCAGCAACAACTCACCAACGCCCTAACCAAACTCGGCTTAAGCACCAACCAAGCCAAAATCTACTCCGCCCTTGCCTCGCTGGGACCCGCAGGAGTCGCAGAAATCCAAAAAACCTCTGGCGTCCCACGAACCAAAATCTACGAAGTCCTCGAACAACTCCTTTCCATGGGTGCCGTCGAGTTCCAAAGCGGCAGACCCACCATATACAACGCCCTCTCCCCAAACGTGCTGGTTGAACGTATGCGTAACAGTTACCTTTCAGCCGCAGACGAAGCTACCAAACTGCTGGCTGAAATGAGTCAGGCAGACAAAGAGTCCGATGATGATTTAGTATGGACCGTGAGGGGCAGCGTGGCGGTTAACCAAAAAGCTGTTTCAACAATTGCTTCAGCCAAAGTGAACCTACTCATGTTTGAACAGTATCCGCCCAATTTAATCGCGAACCATGCCTCAGTTTTAAGGGCGCTGATACAGCGGGGCGTGTCTGTGAAGGTTTATTGCATGGTTATGGAAGGACAACGCATGGATGAGACGCGTAGAGTGGATGATTTTGTTGAATTCCGTAGAATCTCAACTAAGCGTCTGGCTCAAGGCGTTGATGGTCCTTATGGTGGGTTTTGGCGCCCCTTGGTTTCTATTATTTCCCGGGCATCCTGCCTTATCATTGTGGATGATGCACAGGGGTTTATCGCTTTTCCCGACAAGGCAGAACCTCCCAAGAGATTTGGGCTGTGGATTAAAGTTCCGGGACTTCCGATGCTGCAGCGGATATTTTTTGAGAAATTTGCCCTTACCGCAACCACAAAAATCCGATAAACCCCTTTCTTTTTTTCCTTGAGGTTTAAATTGTTAGGTGTCAAAAACACCATGCTTTTTATCTAAATATGTACATAAAGCTGATTAATGACTTCTTTCACTTAGTCCCTATTCACGGCGGAGAAGGGACCAAAATAGGCTGCGGTATCTTTGGCGCAATAAGTTACGACAAACAACCCGTTTTCCCATACATCTACTGGGGGTTACGCGCCCAAAACCATCGAGGACACCAATCGCACGGATTCCTCACATACAACAATAACCAATTTTACACCTACAAACATCTTGACCTTGTTCCAAAAGTAAAAAGCAACGCCATCCAAGAATGGTTCGCGCGGCTACCAGGCTCAATAGGCATCGGAAACGTCCGCTACACTACTTCAGGCAAATGCGACGATGTCTCTATCATCCAAGGTACCCAACCCGTAGTAGCCTCCGCGGACGGTATAAAACTGGCACTATCCTTCAACGGCAACATCGTAAATACTATGCCACTCAAAAAAGAAATGACCCAAAACTTCCAAGACTTCCTCTACAACTGCGATTCTGACATAGTCTGCCACAAAATGCTCCTCGCCATCAAAAAAGGCAAAGACCTAACCGAAGCCGCAAGAGAAGTCATGGAAAGCTTAGACGGCGCTTTCTCGGTAACTGGCATCACTGGAGACGGCACGTTTTTTGCCTTCAAAGACCCCCACGGCATAAAACCCCTCTGCGCTGGACATGACCCCTCTGGAAAAACCTTCGCGTTTTCCTCAGAAACCGTCAGTTTTGACATGAACAGTTTTGAACGCGACTTCGAATTAAACCCCGGTGAACTAGTCATTGTATCGCCTGACGGCTTTAACCG
>JBJKPJ010000333.1:0-12588 GCA_046706605.1 Bathyarchaeia archaeon
ATCCTAATCGACGACTTAGTCACCGCCTTCCAAAGCAGGTTCGAGGTCTTCAACAAAACACTACCACAGCTTCAATGTGCAGCAATGATCGGAGTCGAAGTTACTCAATGAGACGCTCAAAACTAGAAGTCTACATAGACATCTTAGATGTGCTCTCCTTTAGAGGACCACTAAAACTAACCCACATCATGTACAAATCAAACGTCAACTGCAACGTCCTAAAAGACCAACTAGACTTCCTTATCAAAAACAGCCTAGTAGAAGAACGCAACCTAACCAAAGGACGCGTCGTCTACGCCCTAACCCAAAGAGGACTAAGCGTACTAAAAACCTTCAGAGAAGTAAAACAAGTACTCCAAGTAGACCAAGAAGAAAAACACCAAATCCCAATGCTCTACTAACAACCCTTTTTACCCTTCAACAACCCACAAAACCAACCCCAAAACAAACACAAAAACCCTACACCAAACAAAAAACCCACAAAAACGCCCTAAATAACACCCAGAAAACTAGCGATGATACCAATCATAAATGGCATCTGAAGCCTTCTGGGTATATCCATATTTTGGCAGAGCCCTAAAAATCGCCTCAGAATCAAGCCAAACTATTTTTTCATTCATAACAAAAAAGGCAAGCAAATAGCATAAAAAGTTTACTCTAAAAATAGAAAAAACTACCTGAAAGAAAAAACTCCACAAACCGGCTTTTTTACCGATTTGGTTTTTGCTTAATTGTTCCAACGATAGTTTGAACGGTCTCTTCACAGACTCCAGGCTTCCAAGCACATATGCCTTCAATTATTTCATCAAGATAATGCGCCAATTCCCCACTTGTTACATCATTTAAACAATCTACCTGGTAGCGGATATCACCATCTTTTTCTTTAGTTACAGTAATGGTAACTATAGGCTTAGACATACAAGCACCTAGAACTATTTTTGATGAGTAACAATATGAATCTTTTCAATAACGCGCTGTCTTGTCTCAAAAATGGTTATGAAGAATTTTTACTTTAGGTTTGACATTAGCAAAAACATGTATTTCTGTTTAGATGTGGGCTTTAGTTTTTTTGTAGATTTTGATTTTTGTTGGGTTTGTTTTTTTCTTGTTTTTACGGGTTCGAGTTTTTTTACCGTAGATAAGTTTGGGGCTTTTTCATTTTGGCAAAAGTAGTCATTAACCAATTTGTCTAATTCTAAATTCAGTTGTTGTTCAAAGTTTTCAGGCATCAATATCACTTTTGGAGCTAGAGGAGTTTGCAGTTTGACCTTGCAGGTGCTATGGGCAACCATCAGAGGTTAACTTTTAACGGTAAACTTCCTTGCTTTGATTATGTATGATGGTTTTATGTACTTTCTGAATTTCGGATACCCAAATGTTAACTGTAAATCTTAGCTCTTCGGTGAATAGTTAAAATAATAACAAAAATGGGCTATCTTAGTTTTAGTCGACTGATTGTTTTCGGTATGTCTGTCTTAAATTCTCGACACACTCTTTAAATGAATCTTGGCTTGTCCAGTGAGATAATTCACCACAAGCCAAGTTATCATCGATTCCAAGTTTGGTTTTAAGAGTCTTTATTATCTGTGATTCTAATCGATGAGCGCTTAGCCCAAAGATCATGTCCATGATATCTACGAATCGGTCAAGATGTTCAGGGATCTGATTTTTTTCTATCCCAAAACTATGAGCTAACTTGGCATATAACGCATTTCTAGCAGGCAATCCCAACCCTAAAGAGAGCCCTTTATCAATTGCTTCAACCAAAAACAAATTAAAGTTTCTTTCCCAATTCAATTTAGGTCGGTGATTTTTAGCTTCAACACTGGCTGAGGGCTCATTTGAGCTAAAGTAAGATTCAACGTCGAACTCGTTGAGTTCCAATTGTTGTGACACTGCCCAATTCACCATTTCGATATACGATATATGTCAGCATCTGGAATATACTTTTACAATGTTAACCTATACTACTGTTCTACTCGTACACATGTAGGTCCTATCGAAAAGCGCAAAACAAACAACACAATAGGCGTGTTTTTGAGAGCTTTTTGTCAAATCGAGGAAAATATGTGTTCACCACCAAAACAAAAGAATCTACAACAAAACCCCACATAAAATATTGCACAATCAAACTCTAACAACACAAACATTGCAGCAAAAAGGCAATTAACAGACACATCAAACAAAAATCAATCCGCCTCAAAGAACAAAATCTAAAGTTCTGTGCCAAAATAAAGAATACAGCAAATATTAATATTAACGATTCCAATTATTCTTCACATAACAACTGCATAAAGTGACCCAACCATGGAAAATGAAAACATGCTAACATGCCCAAACAAAGCATGCCAAAAAGTTTTCCAAAAACCACTGGTTGCAAAAAACCTCCAAGAAAACAACAGCACCCCATACAACGCTTGCCCATACTGCCTAACAGAAATAGAAACAGTTGAACCAACAAAACAAAAAACACCAAAACACAAAGCACCACCTAAAGCAAACAACTCCAACCAATCCAAAGAAGACACAAACCAGCCCTCAGACTGCAAACACCATCGAGGTTACCTAAAAACGAAAAACAATGATCAACAAATCCCTGAAGAATGTATCACATGTCCAAACTCAATCGATTGCATGCTAGGAACAACTGCTTAAGAAAGCCCCCTGCCGAAGGAAAACACGTAATGCGCCACGGATTAGGCTAATTTGTTTGTGTAAAAAATCGAACATTTAGATTGTCATGTTAAGAAGTAGGCTATTGAAGAGCTGAGTATATTGAAAGCTGTTGGTAGTGTTATTGTAGATCCAAAGTTCAAAAATCAAATTGCCATAAAAGACACTTCTTGTTGAATCCCACTCGGAAGACAGATTATTCAAGTTTAAGGTTAAATCGTTAAACTTCACCGAATTGAAAACGATTTGATAAGCGTTTACTTTGGAATAATCAAAACTCAACTCCAAGGGCAATTCCCAGCTGCTCTTGTCATCCACTACGCTATTAACAGTAAATAATGAGGATAGCGTGCTGGGTGTATTGTTTACAGGATCCGGAGCCGATTGGGTTTCATTGCGAAATTTTATACGGATTTGATAATATTCCACGGAACCCATATTGTTAGTTATGTGTAAAAAGAGGTTGTAGTTGGTATTGGTAGAGATTGCACTTGGATAATTTTCTGCCATGTGCTCTGGACCCAAAATTGAAAACTCGGTGAAAAAGTCATTTTGAGGTTGAATTACAATATGCCGCAACAAAGGATAAGCACCCACCAAAGACAGTGCAACTGTAATGAGGATAAGCAGAGCCTTGAATTGTAATCGGTTTATAGCACTGCCTCCTTAGTATTGAGGTATTTTTTCTTTAAAAATATCCAGACAACAAAACTGCCAACTATCACAACTGACACACCAATAATAAAAGAAACAAGATCATTTAGGAAATTATTATCTAAATTTTTGGCTGCAGATATTTGGAGATTATTAACTTGTGAATCAAAGCCGTTTAATGAATTCTGGCAATCCAGCGATAGAATTATAGCACCAGAAAAATTACCTATTGAATAGGCATTTTTTGCATCTGATAAAAAAAGACCAGCCGTGTTAAGTTCGGTGATTAATGTTGAAATATTAGCGCCTGCTTTTTCAGCCATTACCGTACCGCTAAAACAATGAAATAGGTTATCTTGTGCTGCGGATATGGCTGCACTTGCATTTTGCTGAGCCGTAACAGTGGAAAAAGAACCTAACAACAATACTAGAACTAAAAAAATTAAGATCAAAAACTTGAAAATCCGCAAACTGAAGCCTTGATTGGACTAGAATTAGCTGAATAGGCTATAAAAATTTTTTGACAACAATACTCTTCAAGCGTTGTTAAACCCTTAGAAGCTATCTTATGTCCCAATGGATTGCATCTCTGAAATAACCGTTAGGTTGAAAGTACGGATCGAAAGCAAAAGTAAATTCCAAGTGGGTCATGTATGGAAAAACAAAAACTAAAGAGCACTAATATGTTAGTTATCATCGTTATCCTTATATCCCATCTATAACATAGTTATATGTATAGGAGGCTTGTTCTTGAGAAAAATTAAATTAGTCAAATCACAAACCCTCAATGGAGAAGTACACTTTCAAGAATGCAAAGCCAAATTTTGTTCCAATTACAAAAAATACACAATCAAAGAAGCAGTAAAAATAAGTAAAGAAGACGCAGAAAAACCCCTACTTCTAAACCAAAGATAAAAAACCAAACTCAAAATTAATGAAAACGAAAGTTCATTCTAAATTCTAAATTCACCATATCGAATTTTACGCGCATACCATGAAAAAACAAAATCTGGCTTCACATCCCTAATAAAAACAGGCTCATCGAGCTTTCACCCACTCGACTCTACGAGCCTTTGCCTAAGTTGGAACTGTTGACCAGAAAAGACAACGCAAAAGCAAAGCCCCTGATACCACACAAACAACCGAAAGTAATGCGTGCTTATAAGCGCTCGGCTGCAAGGTATAGGCGAACAAGTGAATAAGATGAAATATCAGAAACTAGCTGTTTGGTTGTGTATTTTGTTAGCGTTTTCTTGCTCTTTGGGGAGTTTTGCTGCCGCACAAACCCGCGTACCGGGCGTTAGTGTTGGGGACAGCTTCAAGTACTCATTTGAGTTAAACATGAATGTAAGTGATTCCCAACTGAGTTTGCCCTCACTTCTTGAAGGAATCTTGTCAGAAGCAGAAAACATCAATTGGGTAAGCTTCACAGTCACGCAGGTATCGGGTACAAAAGTAACGTTACAGACAACTATGCAATTCAAAAACGGCACCCAACAAACAGGCACCAACCAAGTAGTAGATGTCGCAACAGGGCAGGACGCAACCAACCAAGAAAGTTTAGCTATGTTTCTAATTGCCGCAAACCTTAACGCAGGAGACCAAATCTACACCCAAAGCAGCACCGGAACAATTAACGAAACCATACAAAAAACATACCCCTCAGGAACCAGAGAATTAAACCACCAAAGTATAACCCAAAATTACAATGTAAGCCAAGACGAACTCACCGGCTTTAACATATCGGGATCGCTCCAGCAATCCAACACCGAAAACATCTACTGGGACAAACAAACAGGCGCACTGGAAGAAATGTCATACACAATGACCACACGCTCACAACAAATCAACGCAGACATATCACTAAACATCAACTTACTAGAAAGCAACGTTTACACAATCCCAGAATTCCCAGCCACAACAGCAGCCATATTTACCCTACTAATCGCCCTAACAGCCGCAATAATAATAGAAAGACGCCACCACAACACAAAAATAAATCACTCAACGACCACAAGTGCTAGACGATGTCGACACAAAGCTTGCTTGATCACACTGTAATATGCACATGCAGCATATTGAAAAAAAATAAAGAGAGATTTTAGCTTGCTGATGCCTAAGGTTGCGAAATAATGAAACTGTCTTTGTCTGTCAATCCGGAAGGGGTAGCTATCGTAGTAATAGTTTGATGTCTACCATGACCCGTAATTGTTACCATACTTATCGTTTGAATTGCAGAGCCAAAATCACCTATTGGCTGAGACCCGCTTGCCGTAGTTGTAGCATAACACGTCGATGAAATTCCAGTGTTGGAACTTCCGAATTGTACAGTGCCAAAATTAGCCAGTGGTAATATTCCTGCTTGTGACGAGGGGGCTTCTGCGATCCATTCAGCTGACGAAAGAGCAGCGTTATTAACAGTTCCTGTTGTTGTGTAAGTCCATCCTGCAGGTGTGTCGCTGATCGAGATTTCAAATGTGCTTTGAGTGGTGGTAGTGGCGTGTCGTCCATGACCAATAGTTATTGTACTGGATCCTGTGTAGGTAACCGTTGCGGATATCGTATCACCTGGATTTACTGTATACTGCGAACCCGTGGTTATTTCAACCATACCTGCAGGGTAGAATTCATACCAAGCATAGTAAGTTGGCTGTCCGTTTACGATTGCTGACATCGTTCCTGTTTGTTCAACTGTATTTGAATTAGCTCCATCAATACCTGTCCAGAATGCAGCGTAAGCTGTACTGGTGCCGGTTACTGCGGGAACAATCCATGATCCACTAACAGAAGTAATCGAACCCGCTGCCCCTGTTATTGCGTATCCAGACCAATTAGTGCTCTGCGAACTGTCTGCTGTGAGAGTTTTAGGAGCCATCGAGATTTGAGGTTCTGCTGCCAACGCAGGGCTAACCATGGTTACAAGAATGATAACGCCGATAAGAACTGCAAAAGAGGTTTGTATTTTTTTCATGTTCGCTTTCCTCTCTACAAATTCTGACTTTAAAGAAAAGGAGATTAGTTGACTTATAACTCTTATTCCAAATTCACAGTTTTATGGAGCAACAACAGAGAAGCAGGCGTGGCAAAGGATATAACTTAAAAGGCAACTACACTGATGAATGGACAATTGAGGATCAAAGTATGAAAGCGGTTTTACTTGCGGCTGGCGCGGGCGAAAGACTTATGCCCCTAACAGCTACACGACCAAAACATGTCATCAAAGTCGCTGGGAAACCTATTTTGCAGTTTTGCTTAGATGCAATTAAGCAGGCTAAAATAACTGAGGTTATTATTGTTACTCACTATATAGATGAGGTTATTCGTAGCTGCTTTGGAGATGGCAAAAAATTTGGCTTAAAGATCACGTATGTTCAGCAGAAAACAATTTTGGGAACCGGCAACGCCGCCCAAGTGGCAGAACCATATGTGGATGAGGACTTTGTTTTGGTTTATGGGGATCTGCTTTTTGGCAAAGACGCTGTTAGCCAAGTCTTATCGTTGTACCAGAGAGGAAAAACAACGGGCGTTATGGGTGTGATTCCAGTTGAGAAACCGGAAAACTATGGCATTATAGAAAAAGATTCGGAAGGAAAAATTAAACGCATAATTGAAAAGCCAGAGCCGAAAAGTACGCCTTCAAATTTAGCTAACGCAGGCATCTATGTCTTATCAAAAGAGGTTTTTAACAAAATAAAAAAACTCAAAGCATCTGTCCGAGGTGAATGGGAACTTACCGACGCTATAACTATGCTCGCAGAAGAGGGCAAAACGGTTTTAGCAGCACAACTCAACAAAGATGACTGGTTTGACATCGGCAGACCCTGGGATTTGCTGGAGGCTAACATGTGGGCGTTAAACCGCATGGAGCACAAAGTCTTAGGCACCATAGAGCAGGGAGCGCACTTAATTGGACCCATTACAGTTGCACAATCGGCCAAAATCCGTTCAGGAGCATACATTGAAGGACCAGCGTTTATTGATGAGGAAGCAGACGTAGGCCCCAACTGCTATATTCGGCCAGGCACAAGCATTGGCAGAAAAGTCCGCATTGGCCATGCTGTTGAAATCAAAAACAGTCTAATCATGGACCAAACCCACATAGGCCATCTTTCCTACGTGGGCGATAGCGTAATTGGTGAAAAATGCAACTTCGGAGCAGGCACCCTAACCGCCAACTTACGCATCGACGATGGTCTCATAAAGATGAGAGTCAAAGACAAAATTGTAGACACCGGCAAGCGCAAACTTGGCGTAATTATGGGCGATAACGTAAAAACAGGCATAAACGCACTCTTTATGCCCGGAGTTAAAGTGGGCGCCAACACATGGATTGGACCAAACTTCATGGTAAAACGTGACCTACCACCAAACACAACTGCATTTATAAAACAAAACACCGAAATAACCCAACAAAACAGCTAAAAACCCAAAACACAAAAATCGCTCTGCGCACATCAAAGAGGATTAATCTCACCTAAAAAACATTCAATTAAGGGTAGTCTTTGCAAATTGCAATTGCGAATGTTGGTTTGAATTGTGTGACGCACACTTTACCCAAAGAACGAAAGCTGCAATTCAACTTTCAGACGTGTTAAGTAGACATTTATAGAGGCGAAATTAACTTATATTTGGGGGAAGGAGAGCTCGATTGAACTGGAAAAGCATTGTTCATGGGGTGGGGTTGAGTTGTGTTGGGTCAGGTATATTTCTGCAAATTTTAGCGTTTATCAGTATTTCGAGTCACGGGTATTTCCATGCGGTTGAGGGCAACTGGTTTATTTTGATGTTAGAGTTTATACTTATAATGAGTAGTGTTCTTTATTTTGGGTATTTAGTTTTTAAACTCATAAAAAGCGTATAACATTGAGCACGCCAACTTTTTTGTTTTAGTATTCTGAATTCAGAAAGTACTTAAATTCGATATGTTTAACATTACATAACGCGGGGACTTGCAGCCAAACAAATCTCCCAACAAAAACCCTCGTCTCACACACACAAACACCAACTGCAATCCCCGCCCACCACTACAAAAGTGAAGATGATGCCGGAAAAATCCGAAAAACAGCCAAATCTAGATTTAGCCAACTGGGTAAATGATTACTTTAACGAAAACAAAGCAATCCTTAACTTATTTAAAATAAAAAATCAAAAACAATTAACACAAAGAATAAAACAAATCCAACACAAAGCAAAAGCCACAAAACAACTCTAAAACCCACCCAACCAAAAATAAGCATCGCCATTGCCTAAGTTTTTCCTAACGTAAGCAGATGAATATCAAGACAGTGGTTGGGGAGAAGGTAGAAGAAGGGAGATGGGGGTAACGCCAGCCACTGCCTTGTATTCTTCAGCAAGTGCTAATTTTCTTGTCAGACTTTTAAAAGTTCTTAACATGCAGCTATATACATAGCCGCCCGCTGAGACGTAAGCTAAAAAAATATTACCAAAACAACCCAAAAGAGTTGACTAAACAAGGTTTATCCAAAAAACCGTATCGAGAAAATTTTCTACTCTTACCAACCAGCGGGTTTCATATCTGCGAGCAGCTGGGCTTGAACGACATAGTCACCATCGTCACTGGTCAAAATTTCATTGAAAATATCTTCGAACACGAAATTTTTTCTCCTTTATTTATTGTGAGAAGCTCTCCTTTCTCCTCAAACAATAATCAGCGTATAATATTTAAAAAGGATATTCTAAACCTCGTAATATATCAGATACAAACGATAACTGTACTTTCATCTTTCAAGGACCTCAAATTGTAGTTGAGCAGCCTTTATTTTTGTTGAATGAATCTTGCGATCCTTAAAGTTTAAAGTTGAGATGAGCCACCCTGCAAACCACAAACAAATCACCACTGGAAACGCAAAGACGATAACTATTTTCCTTCGCTTCCGCATGTAATCCCGAAACAGAGGTTTTGGCTTATTAGTCTTATTGCAAAATTTATTTAAAAACAACCCTTTTTCACATGTCCAAGAACACTAACCACGATAAACAGATATTCAACAATTATCTATCATATGCCATAATTAGCCAATAAAAAACCAATTCACCAGGTTATTGTTTAAAAGTCAGAATTCATTCAAACATCAAGTGATGAATATAAAACCATCTTTGCTAAAAATATTAAAACAATAAAAAAACACACAAAAAACCCAATTACTCAAAAAGAAAAATATTTTCTCGCCTTCTCTCTGAGCTAATTTGCAGCTCTTCAACACAAAATAATCCTCAACAACAAGTTTCCAGAGCGTGCACTAAATTCTAGATGTGGTGTAATGATTCTCAATACAATAGATTTTTAAATTGTACCATGCACTTTATACTTTAAGCGCTGATTTGAAAACGCACTACAAGGGGAACGTTGAATGAAAGCAGGAATAATGGCACCTCTTTATCTGTCGATTTCCTGGATTCTAACCGTTAGCTATCAACTTCTTACGGAAACCGCAGTTAACAGCGTTGCTGGGCAAGTTGCCCTTTTGTGGCCTTCGGCGAGTAATTGGATAACTAACAATCTTAGCACCATAGTGTTTGTTTATGCGTTCACTTGGATTTTTGTTCTGTCTTCAGTTATTCCCTCAAAAATTCTCGGAAAAGAACGAGGCGTCCTAACTCAGTACATTGTCGTTTTAACGTTGAGCCTTATTGCATTTTTCATGCCCGACATACTGTTTTCCATAACCGGCATCCAAGTTAGCCAAATATTGACCACGGTAGGCTATCTTGAAAATCCGCTTATTGCGGGGGTTTATTTGGCAGTGCCTTATTTGTTCATGCTGGGTCTTGACCTTCATGCGCGAAGGGCAGCTAGAATAAAAAGAGAAAGACAACTTATCGACGACGTCAATGAACTAAACCAAATCACTCTAAGCGATAACTATTCAGAAACAGAAACAGACACAGAAACAGAAGACGACTAATGACAGCTAACGTTTGCCTGAGTTTCTGCCGATCCAAATTAAAATTGCTGCTCTAGTTTTCTATATTTTGAATTTTTGACAAACTGCGAAACCTTTCTTTATTCTGGAATATTCCGTCTTACGAAAAATGCCTTATAAGCAATTCAGAAGTGTTTCTGATTGAGGAACCAAGTTGACATCAAACCTAAACAGCAACAGGAAAATAACCAAAGCATACCTGACCGGTTACTTTGCACTATTAGCGCTAACAATTTTTGGCTTAACAATTAAAGACGGAATATTTTCCATTCTCATAGCAACCAGCATCGCCGCAGCAATTTTGATCATCGCAACATTACAATCAAAAGTTGCAAACATAAACAACCGACACACCGTTGCTGTTGCAAATAGCCAAAAAGTATAAACCACAAAAACCTAATTCCCAAAAAACAGATTCTAACTCATTTCACTCATTTCCAGCTTTAACAAAAAAGCCAACAACCCGCTCCCTACACCCCAAAACAACATCTGCCCCGAAAAACATATACCGGGTAGGGTCTTTAGGCAAGGGAAAGCCGCAGCTAGTCGGCAGTGGCTTATGGAAATTTGAAGTTAATGCAGCAGGATTATTCGCTGTGCCCTTTGGTTTCGTGATGTATTGTGTCTTTATGTCTTTCCATTTCGGACTTTGTCGTAAAATTCCTACCACAAACTGGACAGGGAACCTGCTTTGGCTGCACGCCTTTAATTGGTACTTCTTGAGAGGTAACTCTCCCCAATGTATGCTCTTTGTGTTTTTGATCCATAAATAAAACGCCCTTTCAACTGATGAATCTTCTTTTTGAAGGTTATGAGTATTTGTTGGCGTTAACTGGCAGTCACAAAACACCAATTCAATGCAAACCCAGAAAAGATGACCGCGTTTATGGTTTGAACTGGCTTCGAAGCTTCTTTGTGGCCAACATAGCGACGGCGACTGCAATTACGCCTAAGGCAAAAATCAATAACTCAAACTTGATTAAGCCTATAGTTCCAGCAAAAGGAACCAAAGCATCTATAAGCCCCATGGGCAAAGCAAGATAAAAATACTGTTTTTTTCGAGTCACAGCCGCAACAACACACAAATACCCCCACGAAAAATGGAACAACAAAGAAGAAAACCGCTCAAGGGTGCCTAACCCCACGGAAGGTAAGACAGCCAACGTTTGATTGAACAATCCAGGCTGGGCATTGATAAGCTGTGTATAGAGGGTGCCAGCAAGTGAAGTATTTGTTGACAATATTATGTAGTCAGCAAGCAAGTTTATCAGCGAAAGTACTCCCAAGAGTGCTCCATTTTCCCAGAAAGCCAAACTTATACCATATCCTTCAGCGTCTTTGGCAAACATGCGATTCCAACGCACCATAAAATACGCTACCAAAAAAGCACCACCCACCTCAAAGATTACCGTCTGCAAACCATAATACAGACCTAACCCCCAGCTTACCTTGCCAAAAGTGTCTATGACTGCTTGGGCAGTAGAAAACTGCACAATATCTTTTAGCAATATGGCTCCGCTGTAAGCAGCTAAAGCATAGTAGAGAGCTCTCCACCTAAGACCACGCTTGTAATGCCAATAAAGAACCAGACCTACGCTGAAAACGATGACAATTATTGGTTGGATAAAAAACAACGGGTTAATGTTTTGCAGTTTTGCCGCATCCTATTGATCTAACGATACAACCAGACATATAATAACTTGCCTTAAAGGCAGGTAATCTGGGAAAACATTAAAATCCTTCGTGCAGGGGGTTTAGTCAAGGTTTAACCATGGCAAGATTGAAATGTAAAAAATGCGGTTCAGTATTCGAGCTTGACTATAAACCGTTAGATTCCATTATCCATTTAGGTCCGCTTAAATGGATGAAATGCCCCGCCTGCGGCAAAAGCAGCTTTTTTAACGTATACTCATCTGTAAGTGACCCCGTAACCTACCCACCCCAAGAACAACAAGAAACCACAGACAAACAAAACCAAGAAAAACACTAACAAAGACACCACAAAGAATTTACAAAGCCCCAGCCACCAAACGTAACCAGGCCCATACCTTCAAAATATACTATTTGATCTATTAACGAAGAAAAACCCGATGCGTTCTTATGACTTCCATATAACATTCACAAACCTTTTCTAGGCGGCTTTACGCTTTTAACACAACTCCACAACAAAGACAAGACTTGGTTTTGGGATAGAAGTCTGAAGCGTGCCTTAGTTGAGCCTAAACCAACTTTAATGGAGAAAGCATCTGTTGGTAGAACCGCAAAGAGGTCTTCATCAGTTTTGTCATCGCCTATAGCGATTATAAAGTCCCATTGC
>JBJKPJ010000334.1:0-1879 GCA_046706605.1 Bathyarchaeia archaeon
CAAGGTAAATCACGCTTTAGCTTGGCTCCTTCTTTGCAGGAAAACGACGACAAATGAAAACAAAACTATGCAGTTTCTGCTTAAAAAGCGGCATATTATGCCAAAAGTGTTCAGCCAAAGTCAAAGCTGGCGAAATCAGTGATATAGATCTGAAAATCGCCCGAATACTGCTTTCCCTCGAAGAAAAGTATCCTTCCCTGCAAAACGTCTGCTTCTACAAGGCTATTGAGGTTGAAAAAACATTAGCTGTTCTTGTTGGACATGGAGATGTCCCTAAACTTTTAGGTTACGGCGGCAAAATCATTAAAACTCTAGGTGACGAAACAGGAAAAAACGTTCGCATACTAGAGTATGGTGTTGATGACCGCAAATTCCTCGAAGACCTCTTTGTACCCTTCAGCATCTTAACCATAAACACAATTTGGCTTCCAGACGGAACTACCGAGACAAGGGTTATTCTAAAGAGGAAACGCGGCGCTCAGTCACCTTTTGACCTTAAAGCTTTAAAGGAAATCGCCAGTAAAGTACGTAAGATGTCTTTACGCGTTGAAATTGCAGATTAAGGTTGAAGAGAAGCATGAACTTGGACTCTATTGGCGACTGGATTAGAACCCACTATACCAGTCAAGTAACTCCAGAAAACGATGGGCAAGAAGTCACGCTGTTCGGGTGGGTCCAAGACATCCGTGACCTTGGCGGCATCCGCTTTCTTATCCTGCAAGACCGCGAAGGAACAATCCAACTAACTATCCCCAAAAAAAGGGTACCGCCTGAAGTTTTAGCAAAATCAGACCTCCTGCAAAAACGCTTCACCATTGCTGTGAAAGGCGCAGTTAAAAAGACTAACATGACACCAAGAGGCATCGAAGTTATTCCAAACGCCATAAAAATCCTCAACACCGCAACAGAGCAGCTACCAATCGACATAACAGGCAAAACCCCTGCCCTAATTGAATCACGCCTAGACGCAAGACAACTGGACTTAACCCAGCCACGCAGTTTAGCCACCTTCAAAGTCCAGCACACGGCAGTTGAGGCAATTCGCAATTTCCTGTTTGAACAGGGCTTTTTAGAGGTTCACACCCCAAGAATAATCGCCTCAGCAACCGAGGGCGGCGCAGAACTTTTTGCCGTGGATTATTTTGGTCAAAAAGCCTACCTTGCCCAAAGTCCACAGCTATACAAAGAGGAGTTGACGCTTAGTTTTGAGCGGGTCTTTGAGATTGGACCGTTTTTCCGCGCCGAAGAATCCCACACCAGACGGCACCTTAGCGAATTTACATCCGTAGACATCGAAGCTGCTTTTTTGGATGCCAACGGCGTTATGGTTCTTCTGGAGCAAGCTATCCAAAAGGCGTTTGCCGCTGTCAAAGAGAAATGCGTAGCTGAGCTTTCCACGCTTGGCTACAAGTTTGAGGTGCCGACGCTTCCATTTAAACGTTTAACTTACGACCAAGTGCTAGATGACCTGAAAAAACAAGGTGTTACGATTCCTTGGGGTGAAGACATCCCCACCGAAGCTTTCAGGGTGCTTGGCAAGCTTCACCCGTACTTTTACTTCATAACTGATTGGCCAACCCACGCCAAAGCTTTCTACATCAAACCAAAAGAAAGCAACACCAAAGTCTGCGAGGGATTTGATTTGATGTGGCGCTACATCGAGCTGGTTTCGGGCGGAACAAGAATTTCCCAAAAAGACCAGCTTATAGAGCGGCTAAAAGAAAAAGAACTAAACCCCGAATCCTTCAAAAGCCACTTGCAAGCCTACGATTACGGCATGCCACCGCACGCTGGCTGGGGTTTAGGGCTTGAACGGTTAACTATGATTTTGACAGGCAACAAAAACATCCGCGAAGTCACCCTCTACCCAAGAGATAGA
>JBJKPJ010000335.1:0-6431 GCA_046706605.1 Bathyarchaeia archaeon
GGGTGTGTTCTGCTTGGCTTATCATGTCTGCCGCTACTGCGTCTGGGTCTGCTGTTTGGTCTGCTAAAACAAGAACCTCGCTTGGTCCAGCGGGCATGTCGATGGCGACATCTTGCGAAACTATGGTTTTGGCAATCATGACGTATATGTTGCCTGGACCAACAATTTTTTTGACCGAAGTGATTGCCTCTGTGCCGTAAGCTAAGGCGGCAATCGCTTGCGCCCCACCTACCTTGTAGACTTCAGTCACATCACAGATGTCGGCAGCAACAAGTACAAGGGGATTAATTGGTCTGTTGCCTTTAACGGGGGAGCAAACTACGATTCTTTTTACTCCTGCGGCTTTGGCGGGAACCGCAGTCATAATTAGTGAACTGGGGTAAACGGCAAGTCCACCAGGAACATAGCAGCCAACGCTTTCTAAGGGGCGAAGAACGCTCTGCACTTCTATTCCGTCTGCGGAAGTTGCCAGTTGCCCTTCAAGCGCTCTCTGAATCGTCTGTTTTTCCCTGTTTTCTAGCCGTTTTTTCATTAATTTCAGTGCAGCAATTTGCTCGGAGGACACTTTTGTGTAGGCATCTTCGATTTCTCTTTTGGTTACTTTTACGTTGGTTTTATCTAATTTGGCGTTATCAAAATTAAACGCACAACTAAACAGCGCACTGTCGCCGCCTTCTTTGACGCTGTTAATTATGCCTCTGACTCTGTCCTCTAAGGCAACGGTTTCTTTTTCGCCTAACGCTGTTGCCCGCTTAAACCAGTTTTCTGGTAGTTCTTGGGTGCTCCAGATTTTTATTTTGAATCCTTCTGGCATTGACCTTCTTTTCTCCGTGCAATCTCGTCAAGCGCCAAAACCTGCCGCGGCTCATAAACCACCAAGCCCTGAGCAATTTTGCGGATTTTGGGAAGCAACGAGATTAAGCAGTCTTTTTCGATGACCGTGTTTACGCTTACCCAAGTGTCGTCAGCCAACGGCGATATTGTGGGGTTTTTCAGCGCTGGCAACTCAGTGAGCAGCCTTTGTAGGTTGGCTTTTTTGACGTTAACAAATATGTGGATTCTCTTCTGCCCATCTACGACGCCCTTGAGCAAAGCGACAATGTCGAAGATCTTTTCGCGTTTCTCTGGGTCTTCAAGTGCCTTTTTGTTAGCGATGAGGCTGGCGCTGGACCGCAGAACTGTGTCTATTATGCGAAGGTTGTTGGCTTCAAGGGTGGTTCCTGTTTCAGTTACGTCCATGATGCAGTCAGAGTTCTCTGGAGGTTTAGCTTCTGTTGCGCCGAACGAGAGAAAGATTTTTGCCCGGGAGTTGTCGCCTTTTCTCCACCAGGGCGTGACAAGCATGGGGTCGGCGTCGCCAAACCGCTTCTTGTACTGCGGCGTGCTTTTCAGGTACTCGGAGGCGATGTTTAGGTACTCGGTACTGACGCGGAAGTTTTTGCCTTGGCTCCAGATGGATTCCATGAATTCGCCAAGGGTTGTTCCTTTGGGGAGTGTGTTTGGGACGGCTATGACTAGTCTGATTTTTCCGTATTCGAGGTTTTGGAGAATTTCTACGTCGGCTTTGTTTTCGCGTACCCAGTCTTCGCCTGTTATTCCTATGTCCTGTAGGCCTTCGCTGACAAAGACGGGGATTTCTTGGGGTCTTAGGACTTTCATTTCGATTTGGGGGTCATTTATGCTTGGGCGGTATGTGCGGTCAGTTCCGCCGATTTTGAACCCTGATTTAGAGAAGAATTCGGCTGTTGCTTTTTCCAGGGAGCCTTTTGGGATTGCAAATTTTATTTTGTCCATAATTTTTCACCTAAATTTTCAGAGAGTTGTCTGGGGGTTGTTTGTTTACTTAAAATGGCTGTTTGGAGGGGTGCGCCTAATTGTAAATAATAAATCGTTGTTAAGCTTTCAATGAAGGCAATCGCCTTGGATGAACGCAATCCCTCATTATACACCACTTAGGAACACCTAAACATTTGTCTGCCTAATAAATCTGTTTCCTAATATTTAACTAATAAACAGACAAAAAGTTTAAGCTAAAGTCTGGTCAAGGCACTTTTATCTCAAACACCATCGGAGGAACCGCGTTTGCTGTCTCCAACTCTATGCCAAGCAGCCCTTCCAAAATGCCTCGCCAAATCTCGGATTCATATAGAAAAGGCGTTTTCAAAAGCAAAAACTTGTCTTTGAGGTAAAGGTCACCGAATCCTTGGATTTTGAGCCGTTTAAAGACGGGAGCCCAGTTTTCCTGATTGCCTGCGTCAACGCCCAAGGTAGATTGGATGCTAACTTTTAGAGCGTCTCCCATCTTTTTTCCAACGTTGTGCCATTCTCCTTGGGGAATGTGCTGGATTAAGATGTTTATCAGTTCTACGTTTACGAAAGCGGTTCGACTGATACCGCAGTAGTATTCGCCTGGGAAGCGCCATTCGTGAATCATCATGCTTTGGTAGATGTCAAGCATTTTTGAGATAAGTGGTTTAATGCCTGGCTCTTTGCCTTCCGCGATTAGGTTTTCGATGAATTCCCGCTCGTTATTTTCTAAGATGATAGTTGTGCGTTTGGCTTGGGTGTTTTTTTCTTTGGGTGCTTCGCGGCTGGTTTGTCGATTTGCGAGCATAGCGATATGTTTCTGGCTATATGTAATATGCCTTATGTATTCTGCAAGCATATTCAAAATCCATGTCTCACCTGGCTAATGGCGTTGAAATCGACCAATGCAAACCTGGCTTACTCTCAGAATTCGGCACTAACCTATAAAATGAATACCTAAAAACAGGATGACAAAAAGAAAAATGGTTAGGAGGTGTTTTTGTTTGTCTCGTGGTGTACCCACCAGGCAACCCCCACTACCGCGGGAATCGCAAATATGGCTGCTATCCATATCAGAATCGTCACCATCGAACTCACCACGTAATCCAAAGAGTACGACGAGATTGCCATGCTCCAGTTGCCGTCAACATAAACCTTTATGGCGAACGCAATGAGCAACAAAGGCGAAATGACTCCACCTGCATCTCTTGACCGCGAGGGTTTTCCCGACAGATTATATTCGCTTTTTTCCGCGTCAGAGATTCTTCTCCACCATAGCCAGCCCAGCACTGCTCCAACTGCTGCAGGGATGCCGATTAAGACCAGTTCCCAGAAGATAGCGTGCAAAATAAACGCCACAAGATTTGCCATGGACCACGAGCCCAAAGACGAGGGTACCAAACCCGTTGACTGGGCATCAGCGGTGAACCAGACAAAGACGTAGACTGCACCTGCAACTGCCAATATCGCTGCCACTATGAAGACTGCAAATGTTATCCAGTGTTTTCTTATGAATTTGCCCCAGTTTGAATCCTGTTTTAGCTGGATTTGTGTCACTGGATTTTGCCTCCTGTTTAGGTTTGTGTATTGCTGACAGGAGATGTTGGGAAAGAAGCGCTTTGATCAGGTTGGGTTGGTGTTGGAGCGCAGTTGTAGGGTTGGGAAGGGTATTGTTGGTATTGGCGGGATTTCATTGTGAAGAAGCCTATTGTGGCAAATATCCACGCGATAAATATCAGTATCAAGCCAACCATGAAGATTGTTAGTATGGAGCCCCACCATAGCAAGGTGCCTGCAGTGTTGAAGGAGTGTTCACCTGACTTCTGGGCAAGCGTGTTGAAAGTTGTTTTTAGATGTGAAGCTGCAAGGATATAGAACACAAACGCCGTAACGAGCCCAGCTAAGAAGACTATTAATCCCACTCCAAAGCCTGCAGTGAACACAAAGCTTGAGGTGAATGTGAAGCCTGTTGCTGTCCAGACACCCAGCACCATGGCGGAAACTGCGACGGCAGCTGCGATTATAGCGATGACGTAGTATTTGAGTCCAGTTAACGAGTTGCGGTAGATGTTTTCGTCTTGGTAGTAGTATGAAAGCTCTTTCATGCCTTTCATGAGTAAGACGATGCCGATTATTCCCAGTATCCAGCCGGCATAGGGCACAAGGCTTAGTAAAAGCAAAATTGAGCCTTCGCCTGCTAAGGTTTTACTATATTCAAAGTTTACGTTCATTTTTTAGCCTCCGTTTTTCTGCTTCTACTATACTCTATGCTGATTATAGCCCTAACATTTAGAACCCAAACACCCATTGTACACTAAGGGTTAGAGGGGCAACTCTAAGGGTTAGAGTCATAAGTAGACCAAAAAAGTTTAAGCTAAAAACAACAACAAATACACAGGCAGACCAGGGAGTTAGAAGAATATTTGGCTAAGTCAAGGGGTATAAGCACAGACCTTCAGTCACCAAGAACAAAACTACTTTACTTTATCTACAGTGCCCCAAGCAGCAAAATCAAAGCTGAACCAGGCGTAAAATCCAGCATAAGCTCCGCGTTAGGCTACAAATCCGACGGCCACTTCCACTACGACTGGAACTACCTGATAAACGCGGGAATGATTGAGGAAAAACAGGGCTATTTTCTTGTAACAGATACAGGAAAACAAGAGTTCGCCCTGCAGTCAACCGCAGCCATGAGCAACTGGATTATGGTTGTTATGGGACTTGCCATGGTTTTCTTCGCCGTTGGAATTAACTATGGGTTTTTGCCAAAGGAAAGCACGGCGGCTTTTGGAGGAGCCTTGATTCTTATTGGGTCGTTGTTTTTGATGATTAGCCGAAAAAACAAGCCTAAACTGTCGCCCCAAGCCAAAGACCTACTAAAAGAACTCAACCGCCACTAACTTTGAATTTTTGGGTCAAGCTCAACTTTGACGGTAACATTTGGTCCTTTTAAGCCAGCCAACGGCGGAAGAATATAAGAAATGAATTGTTCAGCTGTGCAGGAGTGGACTGTGCCGTTGCGACCGTATTCTTTCCAGCCGACAGGTTCTTTTTTGGAATTTTTGCGGCCAGTGGTCTTTGAACATGATGTAGATTGTGTATTCAAAGTTTTTCATACCAGAGTCCTTCTGCAAACAGATAGAGTGATGCCGCCAAAAATGTTTGCCCAAAACGTAGGAATAGTTAATAAAACTGATTTTGCCCTTAAGGGGATGCCGATGAAGAAACTAACTAGCTGATCTGATGATGCACCCTAGGGTATCTGAGGCAAAGCTTACTCGAGAACTTTCTTTCGAATAAGGTAAACCAACATGACTAAGCCGACGATGAACAGCACAGCACCCAGCGAAATCGCTGCAAAGTAGTCCACTTTTAGCACATCGGAGAGTACGTAAGGGATATAGGTTGGACCAACAAATACCAAAAGCACAGAAACTATCGTCAAAAGGATTCTCATAAACTTTGAGTCTATTCCGCTTACTTGTTGTGTTTCAATATTTTTAGTCATCCAGCCCGCATCTTCCTATTCTTCTGGTGCATTGTTCTCTACTAACCCTTCTTTTATCTCTTTTCCTAATGCCTTCATCAAAAACTTGAAAACCAAGAATCCAGCGCCCCTATCTGCCTTAAAACCCAACGTTGTGCCAAGCAAACCCACGCCATCCATCTTGCGCTCCTTAGCCAAAGCCAACGTCAACCCAGTTCCTCCTACAATTCTGCCCTTGCTGTAGATAACGGCACCTTTTTCCATAAATTCAGTTGCTAACCGAGGCGAAGTGGCAGCCACGTAAACTTGGGTTTTATCTTCAGTTATGGGAACGCCGCCCATGGTTACCACAAATCGGCAACCCAATGATTGTGCAAAGTCAAGGATGAAATCACATACATCATAGTGCGCTACAACATCGTCAAAAGACGGTTGGATTTCGCCTGTCATGATGACCAGGTTGTTTGTTTCCATGGGTGCATAAAAGAAATCATAATGCGGCAAGTGGCACAATCCTTTGGTGGTTATTGCCACGTAATCGGGAAAAGAAGGCGAATACAGTTCGGCGAATGGTTTAGCATCAAAGAATTTTATCAGTAAATGCGCCGCTATCCTGCCCACGTTCCCAAAGCCAGGAAGCCCCTGAACAAAAATTGGGTTCTCCAGAGGTGGACTTGAAAGTTGACGCAAATACGGTTTATCCAACGGTAACCATCTGGCTATAGGAAATATGCTCCCCTCTAAAATGCTTTACCGACAACCCAAAAAGAAACTATTAATATTTGTCACTTCAACTATAGGTTACATCCACAGAAATCATATGGCAAAGACGAAGCGGGGTGGGGTAGCCAGGATCAACCCGCTGGGCTCATAACGGCACAATTGTGCTGTGAGATACCCAGAGATCAGTAGTTCAAATCTACTCCCCGCTACCAAACTTTTGGCTGCATTTTGAATTTGGTTTGATTTGGGAAATTATATATTAGGTGTCCAAGGAAGTTATGGAAAAAAACAAACCACTCTCTTTGATGCAGGAACCCGCTCTTGAGCAAAAACCAAATCCGCGTCCAATATTCCGGTTTCATAATTTTTGCCGCCCAAATCTTTAGCATCGCAACTGGACTCACCTACACATTGC